>NZ_JAEQBS010000007.1:0-6983 GCF_017846535.1 Campylobacter sp. JH32 | reverse complement strand
TGCTTATCGTGGAAAAATGATTGCTGATGTATTAAAACTTCATATACAAGATAAAACGCATTTCATCACAGCTTATATTAAAGCTTACCATGAATGGTTGCTTTATTTTATAGAAAAACTAGAGCAAAAATACAAGTCTTTGTCAAAAGTATGAAATTTTGACACCAAAGTATAAAATATTTTTTTGATTGCACGATATAGCATTTAACAAGTTCATGGATGAGCTTGAAATTTTTTAAAAGGATTTAAAATGGGATTTCGTATTAACACCAATGTTGCAGCTTTAAATGCAAAAGCAAACGCTGATTTAAATAGTAAAAGTTTAGATGCTTCTTTAAGCAGACTTAGTTCAGGTCTTAGAATCAACTCCGCAGCAGATGATGCTTCAGGGATGGCGATAGCAGACAGTTTAAGATCTCAAGCTAATACTTTAGGTCAAGCTATATCTAATGGTAACGATGCTTTAGGTATCTTGCAAACTGCTGATAAGGCTATGGATGAGCAACTTAAAATCTTAGATACAATCAAAACTAAGGCAACTCAAGCGGCTCAAGATGGACAAAGTCTAAAAACAAGAACTATGCTTCAAGCAGATATTAACCGTTTAATGGAAGAACTTGACAATATCGCAAATACTACTTCATTTAACGGTAAGCAACTTTTAAGTGGAAATTTTATCAATCAAGAATTTCAAATCGGTGCTAGTTCAAATCAAACTGTAAAAGCTACCATAGGAGCAACTCAATCTTCTAAGATAGGTTTAACACGCTTTGAAACAGGAGGGAGAATTTCAGCTAGCGGTGAAGTGCAATTTACTCTTAAAAACTACAACGGTATAGATGATTTTCAGTTTCAAAAAGTTGTGATTTCAACTTCAGTTGGAACAGGACTTGGAGCCTTGGCAGATGAGATCAATAAAAATGCTGATAAAACAGGTGTTAGAGCTACTTTTACGGTAGAAACTAGAGGTATGGCTGCAGTTAGAGCTGGAACTACTTCAGATGACTTTGCTATCAATGGGGTAACTATAGGTAAGGTAGATTACACAGATGGTGATGGAAACGGTGCTTTGGTTTCTGCAATCAATTCGGTTAAAGATACTACCGGAGTTGAAGCTTCAATCGATGCTAATGGACAACTTTTGCTTACTTCAAGAGAGGGTAGAGGGATTAAAATTGATGGTAATATAGGTGGAGGTGCCTTTATCAATGCTAGCATGAAAGAAAACTATGGTCGTTTATCTTTAGTTAAAAACGATGGTAAAGATATTTTAATCAGCGGTAGCAATCTTTCTTCTGCAGGCTTTGGTGCAACTCAATTTATCTCTCAGGCTTCTGTTTCTTTAAGAGAATCAAAAGGACAGCTCGATGCTAATATCGCTGATGCTATGGGATTTGGTTCTGTAAATAAAGGAGTTATGCTAGGTGGCTTTTCTACTGTTACTGCTTATATGAGTAGTGCAGGAAGTGGATTTTCGGCAGGTTCAGGTTATTCTGTAGGTAGCGGTAAGAATTATTCTACAAGTATATCTGGAATTGCAGTAGCCTTTTCAAGTGGATCGGGTCTTTCTGCAGTATACAATGTTTCTGCAGGTTCTGGTTTTTCTAGTCAAAGCGGACTTTCTCAGTTTGCAACCATGAAAACTTCAGTTCTTGGAGTAAAAGATGAAACCGCAGGTGTTACTACACTTAAAGGCGCTATGGCTGTGATGGATATAGCTGAAACAGCTATAACAAATCTTGATCAAATCAGAGCAGACATTGGTTCAGTGCAAAATCAAGTTACATCAACTATAAACAACATCACTGTTACTCAAGTAAATGTTAAAGCAGCTGAGTCACAAATCCGTGATGTGGACTTTGCAGCCGAGAGTGCAAACTACTCTAAAGCAAATATCTTAGCTCAAAGTGGCTCTTATGCCATGGCACAGGCTAATTCTGTTCAGCAAAATGTTTTAAGATTGCTACAGTAGTTTAAAAAAAGTTGCAATATATACAAATCCAAGCCTAGTTTAATACTAGGCTTTTTTATTTTAAACTCTAAAATTTTTTAATCAAACTAAAACTTGGAACACTTCTTGCTTTAATCTTTTCGATGCAATATTTTGAAAGGATTTAAAATGGGTTTTAGGATAAACACCAACATCGGTGCATTAAACGCACATGCAAATTCAGTTGTTAATGCTAGAGAACTGGATAAGTCTTTAAGCAGACTTAGTTCAGGTCTTAGAATCAACTCCGCAGCAGATGATGCTTCAGGGATGGCGATAGCAGATTCTTTGCGTTCACAAGCAGCTACTTTAGGTCAAGCTATAAACAATGGTAATGATGCTATAGGTATTTTACAAACTGCTGATAAGGCTATGGATGAGCAACTTAAAATCTTAGATACAATTAAAACTAAGGCAACTCAAGCAGCTCAAGATGGACAAAGTTTAAAAACAAGAACCATGCTTCAAGCAGATATCAACCGTTTAATGGAAGAACTTGACAATATCGCAAATACTACTTCATTTAACGGTAAACAACTTTTAAGTGGAAATTTTATCAATCAAGAATTTCAAATCGGCGCAAGTTCAAATCAAACTATAAAAGCTACCATAGGAGCAACCCAGTCTTCTAAGATAGGTTTAACACGCTTTGAAACAGGAGGAAGAATTTCATCTAGTGGCGAAGTGCAATTTACTCTTAAAAACTACAACGGTATAGATGATTTTCAGTTTCAAAAAGTTGTGATTTCAACTTCAGTTGGAACAGGACTTGGAGCCTTAGCTGAAGAGATCAATAAGAGTGCTGATCAAACCGGTGTTAGAGCTACTTTTACGGTAGAAACTAGAGGTATGGCTGCAGTTAGAGCTGGAACTACTTCAGATACTTTTGCTATCAATGGGGTAACTATAGGTCAAGTAGCCTATGAAGATGGTGATGCTAATGGAGCTTTAGTTTCTGCAATCAATTCAGTTAAAGATACTACAGGAGTTGAAGCTTCAATCGATGCTAATGGACAACTTTTGCTTACTTCAAGAGAGGGTAGAGGGATTAAAATCGATGGTAATATAGGTGGAGGTGCCTTTATCAATGCTAGCATGAAAGAAAACTATGGTCGTTTATCTTTAGTTAAAAACGATGGTAAAGATATTTTAATCAGCGGTAGCAATCTTTCTTCTGCAGGCTTTGGTGCAACTCAATTTATCTCTCAGGCTTCTGTTTCTTTAAGAGAGTCAAAAGGAAGATTTGATGCTAATATCGCTGATGCTATGGGATTTGGTTCTGTAAATAAAGGAGTTATGCTAGGTGGCTTTTCTACTGTTACTGCTTATATGAGTAGTGCAGGAAGTGGATTTTCGGCAGGTTCAGGTTATTCTGTAGGTAGCGGTAAGAATTATTCTACAAGTATATCTGGAATTGCAGTAGCCTTTTCAAGTGGATCGGGTCTTTCTGCAGTATACAATGTTTCTGCAGGTTCTGGTTTTTCTAGTCAAAGCGGACTTTCTCAGTTTGCAACCATGAAAATTTCAGCAGGTAACTCTCTTGGAGTAAAAGATGAAACAGCAGGTGTTACTACACTTAAAGGCGCTATGGCTGTGATGGATATAGCTGAAACGGCTACAACAAATCTTGATCAAATCAGAGCCGATATTGGTTCGGTGCAAAATCAACTTCAAGTGACTATAAACAACATCACTGTTACTCAAGTCAATGTTAAAGCAGCTGAATCAACCATAAGAGATGTAGACTTTGCAGCTGAAAGTGCAAATTTTTCTAAATATAACATCCTTGCGCAATCAGGTTCTTATGCTATGAGTCAGGCTAATGCAGTGCAGCAAAATGTTTTAAAACTTCTTCAATAATTTCTTAGATGCTTTTATGCATCTAAGCTTTTAAAGTACTTTTTTCTTTTCTAAAAAGTCTTGCAAGGGCAAAATCGCAATCTTAAGTCTTTTATCTTGGACTTCTAAAAGCTCTATGATATTTTCTATCAAAGCTTCGTGTGCATAAACCCAAGCAAAAAGTTTATTTTGTTTATCAGATTCATCTTTGATATCTTTAAGATATAAAGGCGTTAATATACTTTGTTCGTGATGCAAAGTAGGGCCTAAAATTTCTTGCAAAAAGAGATATTTTTTATTTGAAAGTTTTTCTTTGATTTTGTCTATATTCTGGTTTATTTGTTCAAGAGAGAGCTTGTTTTTTCCATGGGTAAGATTGTGAATTTGTTTTTGAACTTTTTTACACTCTTTTTTAAAATTCAAGGATAGATTCATATTTTTTTTGATTTTTTGATAGATTTTTAATCCGAGTTTTACTTGTTCTTTAGTATTTAAAACTTGTAATTTTTTAAATTTTTTATCTTTTTTATTTTTGAGTAAATCTTCACAAAGTTCTTTAAAAGGTTTTTCTATAGCGCTTTCTATCCTAGCACCTCCTTGGGTGCAATTATAAGTTTTACTTTTGCTAAAAGCAATGAAATTTTCAAAAATTTGTCTAAAAAGTGTCCAAATTTCAGAACTTTGAACTTTGCCATTTCCTCCATAAGCTGTAGTGCTAAATCTATCTAAGTCCCTTTCATAGTCTCCATTGTGTAAATTAGCATGGATAAAACCTTGAGAGTGTGTTTGCCCATCTTTGGCATAAGCTAAATCCTGACCTATGAGAATGATGTTTTTATGTCCTAAATTTTCAGCCAGTCCATAAGCCATGTGAGATACACTCATACCTCCGTTAATATATCCATAATCGTCTAGCCCCAAGCATCTAGCAAAAGGCTGGCCTTTTATAATTAAAATGTATTTTCTTTTATTTTTTTCAAGATAAGAAATGGTTTTTTTATGCACCAAAGAAGCTACTAGAAAAATGATGTCTTTATCAAATTCCCCAAAATCATTATTAAAACATTCAGCTACTATTTCATCGCGTTCCAACATACAAACATAATCAGGCTTTATACCATGTTTAGCTAAAATAGGATAAGAAGAATCTGCACAAAAAATCGTAGCTTTGCTAGCATATTTTTTTAATAAAGGCAATTGTTTAGTAAGAGATGGTCCTGTAGAAACAATGATAGCTGTATCACTTACACCCTTTCTTTTAGAAAGTAATTCTTTATAACTAGGATGGGTAATCATTTGAGGAAGATTATAAACAAATTGTTCTATACCTTGAAGAGCATCTTTTGGATCATTACCACGCATAAGATTGTGATTTTTGATGATTTGCATATTGAGTTTATTAAGTTTTAAAATATCTTCTTTATAGTGTTCATAAAAATCATTAGCAATGTGTAGGTTATAAGAACGATAAAACAAATCCCCTATCAAACGAAAAACTTTATCCATTTTAGGAAGATTAATATCATCATGATGTAAAATAATGAGTCGCCCTAAGCTTAAATCTTTGCTAAAATCTATGAAATTTAAAGCCAAAAAGATAAGTTCTAATTCTTTTTCAAAGATGATTATTCTTTTAAGTGTTTGATTTTGAAGTAGAATTTTATATAAAATTCCATTTCCAAAACCATAAAAAAAAAGCACAGGATAGCGTGCAAAATCTTTAAAATATTCTAAATTTTTTTCAAGCTCTTTGATGGGATCTTGATACATTTTTTTTAAATTTCTTTTTTTTATGATATTGATATCAAGATTATCTTTTCCTTGAGTGAAAGTAAATTCTCTAAGCTCTTTTAGATCCTCAAGTTTTTTGCGTAAGTTGTTATACTCAAAACCGCTTAAAGCTTTTAAATTTTTGTTAAAATTATTTTCTTCTCTCACCTTCTCACCCTTTCCATCCATTTATCTAATTTTCTTTCTTTAAGTTTTTCTTCTAAAGGAAGTATATTTTTAATCAAAGCATTTTCTTGTGCTTTAATATGTCCATAAACTAATTCCATAAATTCTAAATGTTCTTTTATCCAAAGAATACTTTTATTAAAAGCATCTTCTTTGGTTTTAGGATTTAAGACATAAATTCTAGCAAGATTAAGTTCAAATTGGATTAGCAAAGGACTTAAAATTTCATATAAATCTTGCATTTGTTTTATATCTTCAAGTTTATTTTTAAACTCATCTATTTTTTCAATAGCTAAATTGATATCCTCTTCTTTTTCATTTAAACTCAAATATACACTTTGTATTTTTTCAAAATCATTGCTGAGTATTTTACTAAAATCTCTACAATGCTTAATACTTTTACAAACTTTATAATAAGCCTTAAGTAAAAACTCATTTTGTTTATTTAAACTTAAAGGTTCTAATTTTTCAAAAGGTTTATTTAAATCTTTATCAAGCAAATTCTCACAAGCCCATAAAAAAGGTTTTTCTATGGTTCCTTCTATCCTTGCTCCACCTTCGGTGCAGTTGTAGGTGGTGATATTAAATAATTTTTGAAAATAATTAATATCATTTTCAAAAATTAGTCGAAACATAGTCCAAATTTCAGAGCTTTCAACTTTTCCGTTACCTCCATAAGCTAAACATTGAAATTTGCCCTTATCTCTTTGAAAATGTCCTTCATGTTTATCAAGATTTTTATAATCTTTAGTATGGGAAAATCCATCTTTTGCATAAGCTAAATCCTGTCCTATGAGAATAATGTTTTTATAGTTTAAATATTCTGTAAGTAGGTAGCTCATATTTGCTACACTTTTGCCCATGTTAAAATATCCAAAATAATCTAATTTTAAATATTGTATAAAACTTGCATAAGTGGATACAAGTATAAAAGCTCTATTATTTTTTTGAAGATATTTGATAGTGTGAGGATGTGTAACAGATTTAACAATAAACATAATATCCTTATCAAATTCCCCAAAATCATTGTTAAAAAATTCAGAAGTTAAAGGAATCCTTTCCAAAGAAAGCACATAATCAGGCTTTATACCATGTTTAGCTAAAATAGGATAAGAAGAATCTGCACAAAAAATCGTAGCTTTGCTAGCATATTTTTTTAATAAAGGCAATTGTTTAGTAAGAGATGGTCCTGTAGAAA
>NZ_JAEQBS010000006.1:0-130323 GCF_017846535.1 Campylobacter sp. JH32 | reverse complement strand
TTTAGACTATAATTTAAAGATCTTAAGTCCTTTTCTGAAAAAGGAAATGAAAGTATAACCAATTAAGCTTAAAGGAGGATTAAATAAGGCTAGAAATTTAGCCTTATTTTTGGGTGGTTGGGGGTTAAAAGGATGAAAATACTGAATTTAGAGAAGATAAATATCCTCTCTAAACTTTTAGAAATGCCTAAATTCAGTATTTTAAAAAGTATTCTTGGATTTTTTTAGGATCATTTGTTTTTGTAAGAGCTAGCATCAAAAGAACTCTAGCTTTTTGTGGATTTAAATCTTCAGCACTGATAAAACCCAATTTCTTATCCGCATCACTCACCGCAACGCGTCCTGCTGCAACCCTTGAACTTACAACAACATCAAGCCCTTGTTTGATGAGTTCTTTTAAAGTATTTTTTTGATCTTCATGTATGCTTCCTGCGCCACTTCCTGCTACAACAATACCTTTGGTTCCATTGTCAAATAAAGCTTTTGCAGCAATAGCGCTACCATCATTTGAGTAAGTATAAAGTATATCTACCTTTGGTAAGCTTGTGAGTTTACTTACATCAAAAGGGCTATTTTTTGTGTGTGCTTTGCTTATGTTATTATAGAAGAAAACTTTTCCATCTACTATATAGCCCAAATCTCCAAAATCAGGAGAAGAAAAAGCATCAACATTTAAACTATGGGTTTTTACCACGCCCCTAGCACTTAAAATTTTATCATTCATAGCCACCATAACGCCTTTATTTTTAGCTTCTTTATCGGCAGCTAATGCTACAGCATTGTAAAGATTTTTTGGGCCATCGGCACTTATAGCAGTTGATGGACGCATAGCACCAACTAAAACTACAGGCTTATCACTTTTAATGGTCAAATTTAAAAAATAAGCGGTTTCTTCCATGGTATCAGTACCGTGAGTAATGACTACACCATCTACACCCTCATCAAAAAGCTTATTGATTTTTTTAGCAAGCTTTAACCAAATTTCATCACGCATATTAGAGCTGTCAATATTTGCTACTTGTTCCCCGCTGATATTAGCCAAATCTTGAATTTGTGGCACTGCTTTGATTAAAACATCTACACCCACAACACCTGCTGTATAGCCTGTAGTAGCCACAGCACTATCAATAGAACCTGCTATAGTTCCGCCCGTTGCCAAAATAGCAATTTTTGGTTTGGCTTCTGCCATACATACTCCTATAGATAAAAATACCCATACACACAAAAGTAACTTTTTCACAAAGCCCCCTTATTTATTAAAATTAAGTTTCATTGATGAAACTTATATAATATTAATACATATTAAATAAAAATTTTATAAATTTTTACAAAATTTCTTTAATAATAAATTGTGGAGTTGCCAATCCTCTAAATTCATTCTTAGAAATACTTCCAAGCAAACTAATATTTTCATACAATTGGGGTTCTTTGTCAAAATTAAAAAATAAAGCTTCTATGGTTTTATTATCTTTTGTGAGTATGAGTTTTAGATGCTTTTCATCTTTTCCTAAAAATTTTTTATTTTTAACATAAAGATTTTCCAAAATAAAAAAAGGACGCGGATTTTTATGCCCAAAAGGCTCGAAAGATTCTAAAATTTCAAGCATTTCAAAATCGATTTCATTAGGATCTAAAATACCTAAAATCTCATCTGTGTCTAAAAATTCGCTTTGAGAAATTTCCATACATTCTTTTTTTATTATGGTTTTAAATTTTTCAAAAGAATCAAGATCTAAACTAAGACCTGCAGCACCCTTATGCCCGCCATAATTACTCAATATGAAATTTGCCTTAGAAATCAAAGCTAAAATATCGATTTTTCCAACACTTCTTGCACTTCCTTTTAAGCGCTGATCGTTTTGTGAAAATACAAAAGCGGGTTTATTGAAATGTTTTGCTAAACGGCTTGCTACTATCCCTAAAACTCCCTCATGCCAATTTAAACCCGATACAACAATACAAGAATCATTTTCATCAATTTGACTTAAACTATCTTCAAAAAGCTGTTTTTCCTCATCTTTACGGCTTTCATTAAAGCTAATGATTTGTTCTAAATAAGCCGAAGCTTTATCCAAGTCCTTTGTATGTAAAAATTCATAAGAAATGCTTGCATCATCCATTCTTCCAGCACTATTGATAAGAGGAGCGATTAAAAATCCTATATTATCGAGTGCAAATTTATCTTTTTGATAATATTGCTTAATCGCCTTAAAAGCAACTCTTTTGGATTTGTTAATACACTCAATCCCTCGTCTAACCAAGGCTCTATTTAAATCTCTTAATTCCATCATATCTGCAACAATGGCAATAGCTAGAAGTTCTAAAAATTTACCCATATCGTATTTTAATTTACAAACCTCTTTTAAAGCAGCTATTAAATACCAAGCCACTTGCGCTCCGCAAATTTCAATATCTGGAAAATCACAATCTTTTTGCTTAGGATTGATAATCGCAAAGGCATCGGGTAAAGTATCTTGAGGCATATGATGATCAGTTATAATTAAATCAATATTTTTTTCTTTACAAAGCTTGGCTGCTTCAAAGGCTGCTATACCATTATCCACTGTAATAATCAAATTTACATCAAGTTCATTGATAATTTCAGCATTTAAACCGTATCCATCTTTAAAGCGGTTGGGAATTCTTACTGTATAATCAAAACCTATATCATCAAAAAATTCTGCCATAATAACACAAGAGATAATCCCATCAACATCATAATCACCCACTATAGCGATCTTTTCATTTTTATCTATAGCTTCTTTAATGCGATTTGCCGCCTTGTAAATATCTTTTAAGCAGCAAGGCAAAGGTAAATCGCAAAGTTTGGTATGTAAATCTTTTTCGAAACGAGAAGCTAGAATTTTTCTAATTTCATTTTTATCAATCGTCTTCATAGCTTATAGCCGCCTTGATAAAACCACAAATCACAGGATTTACACGCTCTAATCTTGAGGTAAATTCAGGGTGAAATTGGACAGCTAAAAAGAAAGGATGATTGTTTAACTCCACAGCTTCTATAAGCCCTTCACTCTCTCCACTTACTATCAAGCCCTTATCTTCAAATTCTTTACGATATTTTGGATTGGCTTCATAGCGGTGGCGGTGGCGTTCTTTGATATTTTTTGCATTATTATAAACCTTAGCTAAAAGGGAGTTAGGCTTGACTTTACACTCATAAGATCCCAAACGCATAGTTCCACCTAAAGGTGTTTTAGCAGTACGAATTTGTTTTTTACCGCTCGCATCCATAAATTCATCGATGAGATAAACGATAGGATTGGAACATTTATCATCAAATTCACTCGAATTTGCATCTTCAATTTTTAACACATGTCTAGCAAATTCTACCAATGCAAGCTGCATACCCAAACAAATTCCCAAAAATGGAATTTTATTTTCTCTTGCGTAATTGATAGCCTTTATTTTACCCTCTACTCCGCGGTAACCAAAGCCCCCTGCAACCAAAATTCCACTCACATTTTTAAATGCTTCAGCACTTTCTAAATTTTCAAGCTTTTCACTATCTACCCATTGAAGCTCTACTCTAGTATCAAGCGCTGCACCTGCATGAATGATAGCTTCTGTAAGACTCTTATAGCTTTCTTTTAGATCTACATATTTACCCACAAAAGCGATTTTGACTTCATTACTTGGAGCTATAACTCTTTTTACTAGGATATCCCAGTTTTCCATGTTTGGTTTTAAATTTTTCAAATCCAAAATAGAAGCGATAGGATTTAAAATATCTTGCTTTAAGAAATTTAGTGGAATTTGATAAATACTTGCTGCATCAACACTTTCTATAACGCAATTTTTTTCTACACCGCATGAAATAGCGATTTTATCTTTTAAATCTCTATCTAACGCTTTTTCACTACGGCAAATAATCATATCAGGACTAATGCCTATGCGTCTTAGTTCACCTACGCTGTGTTGGGTTGGTTTGGTTTTTAACTCCCCTGCAGCCTTAATAAAAGGCACTAGGGTTAAATGAATATTCATAGCATTATTTTTACCCACTTCTAAACGCAAAGCACGAATAGCTTCTAAAAACGGCAAGCCCTCGATATCCCCGACAGTTCCACCTATCTCTACGATTAAGATATCCTTGCCTTCTCCTGCTTTTTTAATACGATCTTTAATCTCTCCTACGATATGTGGAATAACTTGGATGGTTTTGCCAAGATATTCTCCGCGTCTTTCTTTTTCAATCACGCTTTGATAAACGCGTCCTGTGGTGAAATTGTTATCTTGCGATAAACTCTCATCCAAAAAACGCTCATAATGCCCTAAATCAAGATCGGTTTCTGCTCCATCATCTGTAACAAAAACTTCTCCATGCTCAAATGGACTCATGGTGCCAGGATCAACATTTATATAAGGATCTGCTTTTAAAATACTTACTTTAAGTCCTGAATTTTTCAATAAAGTTGCAATACTTGCAGCTGCTATTCCTTTGCCTAAGGAGCTTAACACTCCTCCTGTAACAAAAATATATTTGGTTTGTTTATTCATTATTAATAAGCCTTAATTTTTTGTCTAATTATAACTCGATAAAACTTTTTATTTCATTAGAATTTTAAGTAAAAAATGTAAGAATTATAAAAAAATTTATCAAGGAAAATTTATGCAAATCACTTTACTTTTTCATACCCCTCTTTCTGTATGTTCGCATGCAACAAGAACTTGTTGGCAAAGTTTTGATAAAGGAGATTGTGGTGGAGAAAAAGATAAAGAACTCATCGATCGCGTAGGAAATAAATTTAAACATGCCTCAACCTTAGAGCATTTAAATTATACTTTTTATATTCAAGGAATTTCAAGGGCTTGCTTACAAGAAGTTGCTAGACATCGCCATACAAGTCCTAGCGTTAAAAGCACGCGCTACACCCTAAAAGAACTTCGCAATGAGGGTGAATTTAAAATAGGAGATTTTGAAAATGCAAGCCGTTATCTTGTCCTTTGTGGCAATGAAGAAGTTGATAATGCTAGCATTCAAGCTTTAGAAAATTTACGCCTTATTTTACAAAAAAGTATAAGCTTGGATATAGCCAAATACTGCTTACCTGAGAGTTATAAAACCGAACTTACTTTAACAATCAATGCTAGAAGTTTGCAAAATTTTATTTCTTTGCGTAGCTCAAAATCTGCTCTTTGGGAGATTCGAAATTTGGCTAATGCTTTATTTGAAGCCTTGCCACAAGATCATCAATTTATTTTTGAGCATTGTTTGCATAAAGATATTCATTAAATCATACTAATTTTATCTTATTTATAATATTTTTATGGTATCATCCATAAGATCAAGATTTTATGGATATACTTTAAATATATTTCATACTTGATATAGTTTCTTAAAGGACTTTTTATGGATAAACAATTTTTTCAAATGTTTTTAATGTTCTCGCAAATACAAACTGTAGCTATTATTGCTGTGCTTTTTGTAATTTTTTACATTCTTAAAAAAATGCGAGATAAAAAGGTAAATTTCTCCCTTCGTATGCTTTTTGCTCTTTTTATAGGCCTAGGCTTTGGTTTTGCTTTGCAATATCTAGCTCAATTTCCAGATAGCAAAGAAGCAAGTGCTATCATTTGGTACAATGAAGCAAAACATTGGTTTGGTTTTGTAAGCTCTGTTTTTGTAGCTTTTATAAAAATGCTAGTTATTCCGCTTGTGGGTATTTGTATCATTAAAGTGATTATAGAAATTGATAAAAATATAAAAATTTCTTCCTTGCTTAGCATAAGCCTCTTTTGGATACTTTTTAGTACTGCTATAGCTGCTTCTTTGGGTATATTATTGGCTTACAATTTTCAATTAGGTGATAATTTTACTGCTTATGAAGGAACGAGACAAATTCGCGAAATTCAAACTTTTTCAAGTATTATTTTAGGTTTAATTCCTAGCAATATCATTTCTGTTATGAATAAAGAAAATATCATAGCCATTGTAATTTTTGCTTTTTTTGTGGGAATTTGCGCAAAAAAAGTTTCAAAAAAAGAAGAATATGCACAAGCTTTTCAAACTTTTGAAAATTTTGTCTTAGTTTTTTATAATATTATGATGAATATGACGGCTGCAGTGATTCGATTTATGCCTTATGCTGTAGTTTGTATGATGGCAAATGTTTTACTAAGCAATGGTTTTGAAGCAATCAAAACTGCAGGACTTTTTATCATTCTTACCTATATAGCAATGTTTATAATGTTTGGTGTGCATTTTTTATTTCTTGCTTCTCAAGGACTAAATCCTATAAAATACGCAAAAAAAGCTTTTCCTGTATGGCTGTTTGCATTCAGTTCAAGATCTTCTTTAGGGACTTTACCGATGACGACTTCAACTTTGCAAAACAAATTTGGAGTAAATCCTGCCGTGGCTAACTTTGTTGCCTCTATAGGAACAACAACGGGACTTAATGGTTGCGCGGGTTATTTCCCAGCTATGGCAGCAATCTTTGTGGCATTTGCTACACACACGCCTATAGATTTTACTTTTGCTTTGATGATAGTATTAGTAGCGGTTATTGGATCTTTAGGTATTGCTGGAGTTCCTGGAAGTGCAACTATGGCAGCTTCTATTATGCTCGCAGGAATTGGATTTGGGGATAATTTTGTTATGCTTAGCCTTATTTTAGCTATTGATCCTATCATTGATATGGCAAGAACAGCCAGTAATGTTTCAGGGGCTATGACCTCAGCGCTTTGCACTGCAAAAAATTTAAAAGCCATAGATAAAGAAATTTATAATTCTTAAAAAGATTTAAACCTAATATAGGTTTAAATCTTTATTGGCAACCTTCACATTCTATGCTACGATCAGCAATATTTATCTTTTCGCTATCAGGGCTTTCACTTCTTAGATAATAAGTCGATTTTACTCCAAGCTCCCAAGCTAATTGATATATATCATTTAAGTAACCCCCGCTTGCTTTATCGAGTGATAAAAAGATATTTAAACTTTGCCCTTGATCTATCCATTTTCCACGCACTGCTGCAGCTTTAACAAGAATTCTTTGATCAAGTTCGTAAGCTGGGGTATAATATTGCCAAGTTTCAAGACTTAAATTAGGCACTACAACAGGTATCATACCGCTTAAATTTTGCTCAAACCACTTACGCTTATAAACAGGTTCGATAGTTTGTGTTGTTCCTACCAAAATAGAAATTGAAGAAGTAGGAGCAATGGCCATCAAATAACCATTTCTCATACCATCTTCTTTTACTTTTTCCCTAAGCTTATCCCAATCACATTCGCTTTGATTAAACAACCCTTCTCTTAGGGTTAAAGCTTTGGCTTTTTCACTTGCTACATCAATAGGAAAAATCCCCTTACTCCAATTTGATCCTTCAAAATCAGGGTAAGAGCCTTTTTCTATCGCTAAATTTGAGCTTGCATTAATAGCTTCGTAGCTAATTTTTTCCATAATTTCATCAATTTTATTTAAATGCTCATCACTACCCCAATGAATTCTTGCCTCAGCGAGCATTTGTGCCTCACCCATAACGCCAAGTCCTATGGCGCGAGATTTTAAATTGGTATCCTTTACTTTTCTATGAGGGTAAAAGTTTAAATCAATAACATTATCAAGCATACGAATAGCAGTTGGCACCACGCGTTCTATATCTTCTTTAGTATATACTTTGCTAAGATTTATACTGGCTAGATTACAAACTGCAGTTTTTCCATCGCTTTTGTATTTTTCTACGATATAAACCTTGTTTCCATTAAAACTATCAAGCGTTGAAATTTTCTTAGCAGGTTTTTCATATCCTCCATCGATAATAACGCGTTCTTCTTCATCAAAATGTTTTTCATCACCATTTTCAAATACAACTTTGATCTTATAATAATTTGGCTCTGTATTTTGAAAAATTTCTGTACATAAATTTGAACTTCTGATAATCCCTACATGCGCATTTGGATTGGCTTTATTTGCATTATCTTTAAAGCATAAAAAAGGCAAGCCTGTTTCAAAATAATTAAGCAAAATCTTTTTCCAAAGCTCTTTAGCCTCTACTATTTCTTTAGCTATACTTTCATCTTTTTCGTATTCTTCATAACGCTTTTCAAAAGCTTCTCCATATAAATCACACAAATCTTGTGTATCTGCAGGATCAAAAAGAGTCCATTTATCGTTTGCTCTCACTCTTTTCATAAAAAGATCGTTAATCCACAAAGCAGGGAAAAGCTCGTGTGCACGGCGTCTTTCTTCGCCTGAATTTTTACGCAAATCGATAAAATCACTTACATCCATATGCCAAGGTTCGATATAAACAGCGATCGCACCCTTTCTTGTGCCAAGCTGATCTACAGCCACAGCTATATCATTGGTGATTTTTAAAAAAGGAATGATACCTCCTGCGGCATTTTTATGCCCATCTATGCTTCCACCCATTGCGCGAACTTTAGACCAATCCCAGCCTATACCTCCACCAAATTTAGACAATAATGCCATTTCTTGGTAAGAATCAAAAATTCCCTCGATATTGTCAGGAGTTGAGCCTATATAACAAGAGCTAAGCTGATGGCGTGTTGTTCTTGCGTTTGATAAAGTAGGAGTTGCAAGCATGAGTTCAAATTTAGAGATGAGATCATAAAATTTCTTTGCCCATTCTTGAGGATTAAATTCATTCTGTGCTAAAAACATAGCAATAGCCATAAACATTTGCTGAGGAAGCTCTATAGGCATACCCTTGCTATCTTTAATCAAATATCTATCATATAGAGTTTTAATGCCAAGATAAGTAAATTGCATATCGCGTTCAGGCTTAATATAATCATTTAAATCATCTAAATCATATTTTTCTTTAAGCCCAAGTAAAATTCTACCTTCCTTTTCGCCCTTTTCAAAATACTCACGCAAATGATTATAGCGATTCATTCCATTCACTTTTTTATACAAGTCAAACAAAAAAAGTCTAGCTGCGACAAAGGTCCAGTTTGGACAATCAATATCGATTTTATCTACAGCAGTTTTAATCAATGTTTTTTGAATTTCTTCAGTTGAAATTCCATCTCGAAATTGAATTTTAGCATCAAGCTCGAGCTCGCTTAGATTAACGCCTTCTAAATCTTTTATAGCATCAAAGGTGCATTTTTTGATCTTAGAAACGTCTAATTCTTCTGTGCGACCATTTCTTTTAATAACTTTCATTGTATTCCTTGTCCTTATTTAAAAGTTCTTGCAAAGATTGCATCAACATTTTTTGTGTAATAATTATAATCAAAACATTTTCTTATATCCTCTTCACTCAAGCTTTTTCTCAAATCCTCATCAGCTAAAAGTGCAAGTAAAAATAAGCTTTCATTTTTTTCATTGATAGCAGCTTTGCCATTTTGCAAATCAGCCCAAACTTTCATCGCATTTCTTTGGACTATTTTATAAGCTTCTTCACGGCTAATGCCCTTAAATGGAAGCTCTAATAAAACGCGTTGTGAAAATACGAGTCCACCTGTAAGATTTAAATTTTTCATCATATTTTCAGGATAAACCAAAAGCTTATCGATCAAATTTGTAAGACGCATGAGCATAAAATCAGCTGTAACAAAGGCATCAGGCAAGATAAATCTTTCAACACTTGAATGCGATATATCTCTTTCGTGCCATAAAGCTACATTTTCTAAAGCAGGAGTTACAAAGGATCTAAGCACACGGCAAAGCCCTGTGATATTTTCACTTAAAACCGGATTTCTTTTATGTGGCATAGCCGAACTTCCTTTTTGCCCCACGCTAAAATACTCTTCAGCCTCATATACTTCTGTTCTTTGAAAATGTCTTATTGCAACAGCAATTTGCTCGCACGATGAAGCCAAAATCGCAATGGCTGAAATCACTTGTGCGTAACGATCTCTTTGAATAACTTGATTTGAAACAGGTGCAGGTTTAAGGTCTAAATTTTTACATACTTCTTCTTCAAATTCTAAAGGAGCATGAGCAAAATTTCCCATTGCACCACTAATTTTTCCATAACTTATCACTTCTCTTGCATGCTCTAAAAGCTCTTTTGCATGTAAAATTTCATCATACCAAATCGCAAGTACTAAACCAAAAGTGATAGGTTCTCCATGAATTCCGTGACTTCTACCTACCATTAAAGTATTTTTATGTTCCAAAGCGCGTTTTTTAATCACTTCTAAAAGCAAAGAAACATCTTCTAAAATCAAATCCAAACTTTCTTTCATCTGTAAAGCTACAGCGGTGTCGATACAATCAGAACTTGTCATCGCATAATGTACAAAGCGGCTTTCCTCTCCTAAACTTTCACTTACACTTGTAAGAAAAGCAATCACATCATGCTTGGTAGTTTTTTCTATCTCATCAATTCTAGCTATATCAAATTTAGCATTTTTAAGAATTTTTTCACAATCTGTATCATTTATAAGGCCTAGTTTATTCCAAGCTTTTACAGCAGCTAGCTCTACTTTTAGCCATGCATCATATTTTGCTTGCATATCCCATTTTTTGGCCATGATTTCTCTGCTATATCTTTCAACCATCTTTGAAACCTTTTTAGCTATAATTTTTTTAAAAATGAAAATGGAATTTTATCTAAAAAAATTTAGAGAAAGGTTAAGTTTGGCTTACACAAAAATAAAACTATCAAACAATGGAAAAAAGGCGTTTCAAGTCCTTATAGATAATTTGAAAATCAATATAAATGAAGCCCAAAAACTCATAGACAAAAAAAGACTTTTTTGTGATGGAATTTTAGTAGAAGAAAAAAATAAAATCTTAAAAGGCGATGTAGAATTAATAGTCTATGAAAACAATCCCAAGGGAGTAGAAATTGTTTTTGAAAATGAAGATTTTGCGGTACTTGAAAAAGAAAGTGGAATTTTAAGTCATCCTAATGGCAGACACTGCAAATACAGCCTTAGTGATGAAATTTGGCACCTTTGGGGTAAAAAAGCGTGCGTAGCCCATAGGCTTGATAAAGAAACAAGTGGACTCATACTCGTAGCCAAACACAAAAAAGCACAAATTGAACTTAAAACTATGTTTGAAAAAAAACAAATTCAAAAAGAATACCTTGCCCTTGCAAGTGGAGAAATTAAAGTAAATTTTATAGTCGATCAAGCGATGGATTTAACAAAAGATTATGATGATGTTAAAACTAGAATGCAAATTTGTGAAAATGGAAAAAAAGCAATCACAGAGTTTGAGGTTTTGAGCTTTTATCCTAAGCTCAATGCTACACTTTTGCTTTGCAAACCACTCACAGGCAGACAACACCAAATTAGAGTGCATTTATTTTATAAAAACCATAAAATTTTAGGCGATCCACTCTATGGCCTTGAAAAAAAAGATATAGAAAAAATTTTAGATGACAAAATGGACATAGAAGAACGCATAAAACTAAGCGGTGCTAAACGCTTGTGTTTGCATTCTTATCGTTTAAAATTTAACTATAACGGAGAAAATTTTGATATTTTTTCAAAAAAGGGTATGGAAAAAATTTTAGCAGCATTTTAAAATAAAGGCGATACTTCATATCTAACAAGCTATCATTTTTAATAAAAATTTTTAAAATAAAAATTTACTTTTTGTTAAAAATTTAGTATAATCAAAAAATAAAAATATAGGATTTTATAAATGAAATTTGTTAATTTTAAATTTAATCAAAAAGCTACTCTAGGGGTGTTTAACTCAAGTGGAAAGGTCGTAAATTTAGCCGATCTTGATATCAATGTTCGTGATATGAATGAATTGATTATAAATTTTGATGAATTTAAACATAAGTTTAAAGATTTAGACTCTAAAACAGCTTATGAAATTCCAAAAGAAGATTATCTAGCTCCTATCATAGAACCTCGACAAGATATCATATGTCTTGGGATCAATTTTTTAGATCATGCCAAAGAATCTGCACAATTTAAAGGCGAAAAATTTGAAGAAAGAGAATATCCTGTATATTTTGGAAAACGCTGCAATCAAGCCACAGCTCCTTTTGGCAGCATATCTTTACATGCTGATGTTACTTCTCAATTAGACTATGAATGCGAGCTTGCTTTCATTTTAAGTAAAGATGCTTATAAAATCAAAGCTGAAGATGCAAAGGATTATATTTTTGGTTATACCATCATCAATGAAATTTCAGCACGAGATCTCCAAAAACGCCACAAGCAATTTTACCGCGCAAAAAGCCTTGAGGGAAGTACTATCATGGGGCCTTATATCACAAGTGTTGATGAGATTGCTTATCCACCTGAACTTCATTTGAAAAGTTATGTCAATAAAGAATTACGACAAAACTCCAATACAAAATTTTTTATTTTTGACATCGGATATGTCTTAGAGGAACTAAGCTCAGGAATGCTCTTAAAAGCCGGTACCATCATATCAATGGGAACCCCAAGCGGTGTAGGAATGGGTTTAAATCCGCCCGTTTTTCTTAAAAAAGGTGATGAAATACGCTGTGTAATAGAAAATTTAGGAGAAATTTGTAATATAATATCATAAACTCTTATTAAAACAATTTTTAATAAGTTCAATCAAAAGGAGAAATTATGGAGTTCTTAGAGCTTTTATTAGTTTTAATCGCCTTGATACTGATTATCAAAAAACCAGAAAAAGAAAATTTGGCTTTTGGTTTGGTAATGGTAGCTTGGCTTTTAATGGTTTTTTTCTATGTTGGCCACAAAACAGGTGCGCTTTTAACGATAATGAATCTGTAAAGAAAGGCTAGAGAATGAACGAAATAAATAAAACAAAAAATTTCTACACTCTTATGTGTTTAGCAGGCTTTTTGATTATTCTTTTGCCTGTAGGGATTGCAAATTTTGTATTTGGTTATATGTTGGGTGATAGCCCATGCACTCTTTGTTGGGGACAAAGAGAAGCGATGATTTTTATCGGAGTTATAGCACTTTTTATCGTGCGTTATGGTATGAAAGGCAAATACCTTGCCGCTCTTTTAATCATGACTGCAGTAGGTCTTTATCAGTCTTTTGCACATTATGGCAATCACGCTCATAGAGATTTAGATCAAGGTTTTGGTTTGGCAGTTTTTGGTATCCATACTTATTTTTGGGCTGAAGTAGTCTTTTGGGCTGTAGTCTTGCTTTTGGGTGTGATGTTTGCTTTTGCTCCTAAATTTGGATCTTTTGACAAAGAATTAAACGGTGAAAAATTTAGAAAATTTACTAAATTTAGCTTCGCAGCAGTTTTAATCAGCACCATCATCGTAGCATCAAATGTTTTCCAAGCCTTTGTTAGCACAGGAATTCCTCCTTATGTAGGACAGGGCGATCCTGTAAGATTTAGCTTAAATCCAAAATACATCATTTGGAGTAAAGAAGGTTGGAATGGTTTATGGCAAAATATTTCTTTCTTAGGAAAGCGTGATGTTAAAGCTCCTGATTATGCTTTTGCACCTGCAAGTGAAAAACTTGGCATAAAATTTGATAATGATATCAACAATGCTCCATTTGCAAAAATCAATGATGAGCTTAAAATCACAAATGAACAAACTATAAATTTTGACAAAGCAATCAATACTCTTGATTATATCAACAATGAATTTGTAGTAAGCTCTAAATGGGATGTGGCTTTCTTAGATAATAATTTTAGCGTTAAAGAAAGTTTTGAGCTTGATCCTTATTTTTCAGCTACTATTGATCCAATCATCGGTATCATACCTTATATGAACGATAAATTCATTCTTATGGGCTCAAACAAATCTTTCTTAAGATTTGCAAAAAATCCTAACGCTAGTGAAGAAGATATCGCTAAACAATACGCTGATTTTGTAAAAGGTAATGATAAATTTAAAGGCCAAGGTGAAGGTTTAGGTCGTGGAAGACTTGATACTGTAAGAGCGAAATTTAACCATGTAGCAAGCATAACAACAGATGATCATTATCTTTATCTTGCAACCGTGCCTAATAACAAAAATTCTAAAAGCTTTGTAATTTCTAAAATTTCTTTAAAAGATCTTGTTCTTTCAGCAGAATTTACTCCAAAAGCAGAGCTTAAAGAGGGTAAAACTTTGGGTGATCTTTATATCACTTCTATGACTTTTAAAGATGGTGAAATTTATGCACTCAGCAAAAACCACAATGTGATTGCCGTAATTGATCCAGTCAAAGAAGAAGTAGTGAAAACTATCGCTTTCCCAAGCTCTATCACTAATGCAAGAAGTATTTTCTTTAAAGATGGAAAAATCAATATTCTTTCTTATCAAGATGGAGCAAACAAGCTTTATACTTTAAACTAAGCTTTAAGTCCTAGTGAAAACTAGGACTTATATTTAATCTTATCTTTAAATCCTGCTTTTTCAAAACCTCTTAAACGAAGCAAACAACTATCGCACTCCCCACAAGCTTCATCTTCACTCTCATAACAAGACCAAGTAAGTTCTAAAGGTACATTTTCTTTTAAGGCTAGTTCTACAATTTTAGCTTTGTTTAGTCTAACAAGCGGAGTTTTTATACAAACTTTGAAATTCTTACTCGTACCTTCATTGATAAATTCTTGTGCCTTTTGTATAAACTCATCAGTACAGTCAGGATAACCACTGCCATCTTCTTCTACCACCCCTATAAAAATACTCTCACAATTTTCCTTTTCAGCCAAAGATCCTGCTATACTTAAGAAAATTCCATTGCGAAAAGGCACATAAGTGATAGGTGGAGTATCGCTTGTACAAAGCTCATTTTTAGGGATGTCTATACTTTTATCGGTTAAGGCATTGCCCCCTATATCTTTGATAAAACTCACATCTAAAATATAAGATTTTTCTACTTTTAAAGCCTTGCAAATTTGCTTAAAACATTCTTTTTCTTTTTCTTGAGTGCGTTGTTCATAGTCAAAATGCAAAGCGATGATTTCATAACCTTCTTTTTTGGCCAGATAAGCACACAAAGTACTATCCATACCGCCACTTATGATACAAAGTGCTTTTTTACTCATTTTTATCCTTAAATTTGCTATAATTTCACAATTTTAACGAAAATTTTTAAATTTAAATTGCAAAAAGGCAAAAGCATGATAAACATAAAACTCATAGAACACATTTTTAAAGCCGCTTCCATCAGTCGTTGGAATGATTATCCAAGAATGGCAAATTTAGTCGAGCTTGATAAACAAGCGCATAAATTTATCATAGCTTATTTCATTGCAAAAATGGAAAAAGATGTGGATATGAAAATTATCATAGAGGGTGGAATTTTTGAGTTTTTAAGTCGTGTTGTGGTAACTGATATACGCCCTGATGTGTATCATGAAATCGTGCGTCAAAAAAAAGCTGAAGTTAATGCTTGGGTTTTAAGCAAAATCGAACCTATGATAGAAGATATAGAAGATGGGGAATTTCTAAAGCGTTTTGAAGCGTATTTAAACGGTAATGCTTATGCTAAAGAAAGACTTATCTTAAAAGCAGCTTCATATTTTGCTACAAGATGGGAATTTAACATAGTTTATCAAACCTCAGCTTTTTTAAATGATATTGATGAGATTAAAAACAAAGTTGAAGAAGAATTAGAAGATTACTATGAGCTTATAGGAGCTAGAAAAATCGCTCTTAATCAAAAAATCGCAAAAATAATTGATTTAAGCGGAAGACTTCGTTTTCAAAAGCGTTGGGCTCAAACCCCGCGCATACCTGAAACTGCTGTTTTAGGACATATGCTTGTAGTGGCGATTTTAGGATATTTTTATTCACTTAAAATCAAAGCTTGCGATAAAAGACTTGAAAACAATTTTTATTGCGCTTTATTTCATGATTTACCTGAATCTTTAACGCGTGATATCATAAGCCCTGTAAAATACGGCATAGACGGACTTCACACTATCATCAATGATTATGAAATGAAACTGATCAATGATAGAATTTTACCCTTTGTGCCTGAAAACCTAAGGGCTGAATTTTCTTATATCTTAGGCATTAGAGAGGGCAGAAGCAATGAAGCAAGTTTTGTCAAAAATGAATTTGAAAATCGCACCTATAAAAATGCTAAAATAGAGCTTTGTAGCGGAAGTTTAAGCTCTTTTAATCAAAACGAATTTGGAGCAATTGATGGCAAGGCTTTAAAATACTGCGATAAAATCGCTGCTTTTATCGAAGCAGGGCTTAGCATAAGCTATGGAGTAAAGTCTAAAGAACTTGAAAACGGTTTTGAAGATATGTTTAGATTTTTCAACGAAAGCCCTACAATCGATGGAGTAAATTTCCTCGAAATTTGTAGAGAATTTAGGGATTATTTTAAAATTTAATCTTATTTTGATTATAAACTCCAAGAACGGAATGAAAGAAACTCTTTCATTCCATATCTAAAACCGCACCCTTGCTAGCATTTGTTACAAGTTTTTGATACATTCTAAGCCATCTGGATTTTACTTCTTTTTGAGGCATTACAAAGTCATTTTTGCGTTTTGTGATTTCTTCATCGCTTAAATTTGCATTGATGGTATAAGCATCTACATCGATTTCTATCTCATCACCATCTTTTAAAAGCCCTATAAGCCCACCCTCAGCAGCTTCAGGAGAAACATGACCTATGCTTAAACCCCTTGTTGCACCGCTAAATCTTCCATCGGTAATCAAAGCCACATCTGCACCAAGCCCCATACCCATGATAAGTGAAGTTGGACTTAACATCTCTTGCATACCTGGGCCACCCTTTGGTCCTTCATAACGAATCACGCAAACATCACCCTTTTGAACCTTACCCTTAATGATGCCTTTGATAGCCTCATCTTGAGAATTAAAACAAACAGCCTTGCCCTTGAATTTTCTCTCTCCTGTAATGCCTGCAGTTTTTACAACACAGCCTTGTTCGGCTAAATTTCCAAATAAAACCGCAAGCCCCCCTACTTTAGAGTAAGCATTATCTACCTTACGAATGATGGTTTCATCTTTGATTTTAGCATTTTTTAAACGATCTTGTAAACTTTCTCCTGTGATGGTTAAGGCATCAAGCTCTAAAATATGTCCTTCTCTGCTTGAAATTTCAGCCATTACAGCACTTACACCCCCTGCTTTATGGATATCATCCATATAAACAGTATTAAGTGATGGAGCGATTTTTGCAATATGTGCAACCTTGCTTGAAATAAAATTTAAATCCTTGATATCAAGCGCAACTCCCGCTTCTCTTGAAATAGCTAGCATATGTAAGATTGTATTTGTGCTTCCACCCATTGCCATATCTACCACCATAGCATTTCTTATAGCTTTTTGGGTGATAATATTTTTGATTTTAAATCTTTCATCTAAAGCGATTTCACAAATTCTTCTTGCAGCCTTTCTTAAAAGCTCTTCTCTTTCTTTACTAAGTGCTAAGATCGTACCATTTCCTTCTAAAGCTATACCCATAGCTTCACATAAAGTATTCATAGAATTTGCAGTAAACATACCCGAGCAAGAGCCTCCACTTGGGCAAGCCGAACATTCTATATCTTTAAATTCTTCTTCGCTGATTTTATTGGCCTCATATGCTCCTACAGCTTCAAAAACTGAACTAAGACTTATTTTTTCACCCTTTTTAGTCACACCCGAACGCATAGGACCACCGCTTACAAAAATAGTCGGTACATTAACCCTTAAAGCACCCATTAGCATACCTGGAGTGATTTTATCACAATTTGGAATACAAATTAAAGCATCTAACTGATGCGCATTCATAACGCTTTCAACTGAATTTGCAATGATTTCACGACTCGGCAAAGAATAAAGCATACCCTCATGACCCATAGCTATGCCATCATCCACGCCTATAGTGTTAAATTCAAAAGGGATACAGCCATTTTTTCGAATTTCATCTTTTATAATTTTTGCATATTCATTTAAAAAATAATGCCCTGGAATAATATCAATATAGCTATTTGCCACACCTATAAAAGGCTTGTCAAAATCCTCATCTTTTAAGCCACATGCTCTAAGTAAAGAGCGGTTGGGTGCTTTTAAATGCCCTTTTTTAATCGCATCACTTCTCACTAAAAACTCCTTAATATTTTTTTAATATTATAACTTAATTTTTATAAAATTTACTTGCAAGAAGTAAGCTTTCTGTGTATAATTTTCATCAATTGACAAAAGTATTTTTTTATAATACAATGCTTTTTGATTATCAAAAAGGAGTACAAAATGAGACAATATGAATCCTATAAATGTCCAAAATGCGGCAATGAAGTAGAAGTTCAAAATGTAGGCGGTGGAAAACTTAGCTGTTGTGGTGTTGAGATGGAGTGTATCACTCAAGATTTAACTGCAATAAATTTGATGAAAGCTTTTGCTGGAGAATCAATGGCTAGAAATAAATACGATTTATTTGCGGATGTAGCTGAAGAAGAAGGATGGCATGCGGTTGCAAGACATTTTAGAGAAGCAGCAGAAAATGAAAAATGGCATGCAAGAGCTGAATTTAAAGCTTATCACGAAATCGTTGATGGCAAACCTTTAGAAGTAACTACAAAAAACCTAGTAACTGCTGCAGAAGGTGAAAACTATGAGCACACAACTATGTATCCAAATTTTGCTAAAATCGCTGAAGATGAGGGTAAAAAAGCTATAGCAAGATTATTTACTGCGATTGGAAAAGTAGAAATAGAACACGAAAGAGAATACCTAGCTCTTAAAAAAATGCTTGAAGAAGAAGAATTCTTTAATAGCGAAGTAGAAGAACTATGGGTTTGTGAGGTTTGTGGACATATCCATCGTGGCAAAAAAGCTCCTGCAGCCTGTCCTTTATGTAAAGCACCTAAAGAATACTTTAAGCGTGAATTTTTAGGCTAAATCCTTGGGCGATTTTTCGCCCTTTCTTAGAGAAAATTTGAAAACTTTATTTGAAGAAAACGAACTTTTAACTCCATTTGATATTAACTTAATCGGCATTGATGAAGCAGGACGAGGTGCCTTAGCAGGTCCTATGATGATGGCAGCTTGTAAACTGCATAAAGATCTTGAGGGGCTTTGTGATTCTAAAAAATTGAGCGAAAAAAGACGCGAAGAACTTTATGAAATTATCATCAAAAATTCAAATTATCTCATACTTGCTTTTTCTTCAGAAAAAATTGATGAAATAGGGCTTAGCGCTTGTTTAAAAATGGGTTTAACACTCATAAAAAAACACTTTAAAACAGAAAATAATTTCTTATACGATGGCAATACAAATTTAGGCATTAGCGGTATAAAAACTCAAATCAAAGCCGATGCCAATATCAAACAAGTAAGTGCAGCAAGCATACTTGCAAAGGTGAGCAAAGATAGGGTAATGAATTTTTTAGCTAAAGATTTTCCTTGCTATGAGTTTGAAAAAAACAAGGCTTATGGGACAAAAGCCCATAAGGAATTGATAGCAAAATTTGGAATTTGCAAGCTTCATCGCAAAAGTTTTAAACTTTTATGACTATTTTGCTAAATTCTCATGTATATTTAAAGCACACTCTATACCGTCTTTTATAGCCCAAACGACTAAAGATTGTCCTTTTCTAGCATCTCCACAAGCAAAGATTTTTTCATGTGTGGTTTGGAAATTCTTTGTTTTGACATTGTTTTTCTCATCCAAACTTACTCCAAAATTACTAGCGATAGCATCTTCACTTCCGCTAAAACCCATAGCCAAAAGTACTAAATCTGCTTTATAGTTTTGATTAGAATTTGGAAGTTCGACATTTATAGCCTTACCTTCTTTGAATTCGCGTTTTAAATCACATGCTTCTACGCTTTCTACTTTGTCTTTACCTAAGAATTTTTTTGTCATTTTTTGATATTCTCTAGGATCTTTGCCATATACAGCAATGGCTTCTTCTAAACCATAATCTGTCGTAAAGATATCAGCTTTTAAAGGCCAAGGATTGCTTTGGCTTCTTTGTAAAGGTCTTTTTGGGCTTCTTTCAAAACGCACTATGGACTTAGCTCCTTGTCTTGTAGCTACAGCGATACAATCAACACTTGTGTCCCCACTTCCTATAACCAAGACATTTTTACCCTTTGCTGTATCAGCACCCTTACCTGTTTTTAGCAAGGTTTTGGTATTTTGCGTTAAGAAATCAAGAGCAAATTCAACGCCCTTTAGTTTTCTACCTTCTATATCAATATCTATAGGCTTGCTCGCTCCTGTGCAAAGTACTAAAGCATCAAATTCTTTTAAAAGTTTAGAAACCTTATCTTTGCTGTCTATATTTTCATTTACCTTAAATTCTATACCGCTTTCTTTGAGTAAATCAACGCGTCTATCAACTATACTTTTATCAAGCTTCATATCAGGAATTCCATACATTAAAAGCCCGCCTACTTTATCGCTTCTTTCAAAAACACTTACCTTGTAGCCAAGTGAATTTAAGGTATTAGCACAAGCAAGTCCAGCAGGCCCACTTCCTATGACGGCGATTTTTTTGCCATTGTATTGTTTAGGTTTATTTGGACTTACTAAATTTTCTTTAAAAGCATTTTCTATGATGGCTAGCTCGTTATTTTTGATACTTACGCTTTTTCCATTAATCGCACACACACAAGAATCCTCACAAGGAGCCGGACAAACACGGCCAGTAAATTCAGGAAAAGGATTGGTAAGATCAAGTCTTTCATAAGCTTCTTTCCATAAAGAACGATAAATAAGATCATTCCATTCAGGGATGAGATTGTTTAAAGGACAGCCTACATCCTTGCCTTCACTCATCACACCCGTATGGCAAAATGCTACCCCACAATCCATACATCGTCCGCCCTGAATTTCTTGTTCTTTCTTGTCTAAAAGCGTTGTAAATTCTTTGAAATTTAAAACTCTTTCTTTAGGAGCAACTTTTTTAAAATCTACCCTTTTAAAATCTAAAAAACCTCTTGCATTTCCCATTTTTACTCCTTATTTTTGTGTGATTTTCAAAAATGCTGCCAAACTTGGATCTTCTTCATCTTTGCAAAGCTCGATCATCTCTAACATTTTTTCATAATCTCTTGGCATAACTTTAAAAAAGTCTTTTTTGTCAAATTTTTCGAGTATGTCCTTAGCCTTTTTAGAATTGGTATAAGCGATATGATTTTCTATCATCGTTTTTAATTCTTTTTCATCCTTAGTGCTAAGATCTTTAATATCCACAAGCTCGGTATTTACATGGGCTTCATTGTGTCTTCCAAAGATATAAACCACACCCCCACTCATACCTGCAGCAAAGTTTGCACCCACATCGCCAAGCACTACGACAAGCCCCCCTGTCATATACTCACAACCATGCACGCCTGTTCCTAAAACTACCGCTTTAGCTCCTGAATTTCTTACGCAAAATCTTTCTCCTGCTATACCATCTAAATACACTTCACCCTCGGTTGCTCCATACAAACAAGCATTTCCTGCGATGATATTTTCTTCAGGTGAAAAAGTGGCTTCATTTGAAATTTTAGCAATGATCTTACCTCCGCTTAAACCTTTACCTAGATAATCATTGCTATCGCCTATAATCTCAAGCTTAATACCCTTTAACAAAAATGCTCCAAAGCTATTGCCTGCATTTCCTATGGCTTTAATTTGTATGCTATCTTCGCTTAAAGCGTCTTTGCCATAAGTTTTTAGAATTTCACTTGAAAGCATAGTAGCAAAAGTACGGCTTTGATTTCCTACCTCTAAAGAAAGTTTGATAGGCTCTTTTTTCTCCACAGCATTTTTACAAAGTGGGAGTAAAATTCTATAATCAATCGTTTTTTCAAGTTTATTGTCTTTATAGTCTTTAAAATGCACAGCGGTTCTGTTATAAGTAGGTAAGGATTTTAAAATTTTATCTAAATTCACTTTACCTGCTTTACCTTCCATAGGTTTTTGACGGAGTTTATCAACTCTTCCTATCATATCATCAAGGCGTTCAAAACCAAGTCTTGCCATATATTCTCTAAGCTCTTCAGCTATAAAATACATGAAATTAACCACATCATCTACTTTGCCTTTAAAACGATCTCTAAGTTCTTTATCTTGAGTGGCAATACCAAAAGGACAAGTATTAAGATGACAAACTCTCATCATCGTACAGCCCATAACAATCAAAGGCGCAGTAGCAAAGCCAAATTCTTCAGCTCCTAAAAGTGCAGCTATAGCTAAATCGCGTCCATTCATCAGCTTTCCATCAGTTTCTAATCTTACTCTATCTCTAAGCTTGTTTAAGATCAAAGTTTGATGCGTTTCAGCTAAGCCTAACTCCCAAGGAATTCCCGCATGCGGTATAGAAGTTCTAGGGCTTGCTCCTGTTCCTCCATCATAACCTGAAACAAGGATTAAATTCGCTCCTGCTTTTGCCACACCTGCAGCAACTGTTCCTATACCATTTTCGCTTACAAGTTTTACTGAAATTTTGGCGTCTTTATTCGCATTTTTTAAATCATAAATGAGTTGAGCCAAATCTTCTATAGAATAAATATCATGATGAGGTGGTGGAGAAATCAGCGTCACACCCGCTGTAGAATGTCTAGCCTTAGCTATCCAAGGATAAACTTTAAAGCCCATTAATTGTCCGCCCTCGCCTGGTTTTGCACCTTGAGCGACTTTGATTTGAATTTCTTTTGCATGACTTAAGTAGTTTAAATCCACCCCAAAACGCCCACTTGCTACTTGTTTGATAGCGGAATTTTTATTGACTCCATCTTTGATTTCATAGCGTTCCTCATCTTCACCGCCCTCGCCTGAATTTGATTTAGCACCTATTTTATTCATAGCCTGTGCTAAACACTCGTGTGCTTCTTTAGAAATAGAACCATAACTCATCGCCCCTGTTCTAAAGCGTTTAACTATACTTTCTACACTTTCAACCTTATCTATACTGATAGCTTCACTAAAATCAAATTCCATCAAAGAACGCAAATTCACTTGTTTTTCATCTACTAAAGCCGAGTATTTTTTAAAGCTTTTATAGTCTTTATTGCGACAAGCTTGCTGAAGATTAAAAATCACAAGTGGATCGATTAAGTGTTCTTCTTTAGCACTTCTAAAACCATGAATTCCTTTAGAATCTAAAGCCTTATGCGTATCGTTAAAAGCATGTTTATGTAAAGCAATGAGTTCTTTTTCAAAATCTTCTAAATCCATACCTTCAATGCGTGAAGTTGTAGAAGTAAAGTATTTATCAATCACCTTAGAGCTTAAGCCCAAACACTCAAAAAGAGCAGAACCATTATAACTTTGTAAAGTAGAAACTCCCATTTTAGAAGCAATTTTTACTATACCACTTGAACTTGCTTTGATAAAATTTTCTACCGCCTTTTCATAACTTAAATTTAAATCTTTATTGGCAATGAGTTTTTGTATACTCTCATAAACCAAATAAGGATTAATAACAGTCGCACCATAACCTAAAAGACATGCAAAATGATGAATTTCTCTAGGTTCACCACTTTCGATGATAAGACTTGTATGTGTTCTTAAATTTTTTCTTACTAGATGATTATGCACTCCAGAAACAGCAAGCAAAGCAGGGATATAAGCGTTTTTTTCATCCACTCCTTTATCGCTTAAAATGATAATAGAAACACCTTTTTTAACCTCATCTTCTATCTTAACGCAAAGTTCATCTAAAGCCTTTTCTAAAGTTTTTTTAGAATAATCATAAAGTATAGAAAATTCTTTAACTTGGAAATTGTTTAAGGCTTTAACCTCGAAAAGCTCTTCATTGCTAATAATAGGCAAAGAAATTTTAACACGCTTTGCATTATTTTCATCTGGTTTTAGCAAATTCCCTTCGCTTCCTAAATATATCCTTGTAGAAGTAACAATCTCTTCTCTTATAGCATCTAAAGGTGGATTAGTCACTTGAGCAAAAAGTTGTTTAAAATAATTATACAAAGGCTGATAAGTCTTAGAAAGAATAGCCAAAGGAGTATCCACACCCATAGCCGCTAAAGCTTCTTTGCCATTTTGTGCCATACTTGCTACACTCATTTTAAGCTCATCATAGCTCCATCCAAAAGCTTTTTGAAGTTTTAAAACCTCATCTTCTTTTAAAAATTTATGTTTATAAACCCCGCTGTGTTGTTTTTCAAGCTCTACTAAATTTTTAAGCCATTGTTTATAAGGCTTCGCATTAGCATAATGCTCTTTGATTTCATTATCAGCTATTACTCTACCTCTTGCAGTATCTACAAGTAAAAGTTTTCCAGGTTCTAGGCGTTTTTTAGCTTTGATATTGTTTTCATCAAGTTTTAAAGCTCCTGTTTCGCTTGAAAGTATGAGCATATCATCTTTTGTAAGATAATATCTTGAAGGACGAAAACCATTTCTATCCAAACTCGCCCCCATAATCACTCCATCAGTAAAAACTATAGCAGCAGGCCCATCCCAAGGCTCCATCAATAAAGAATGATATTCATAAAAAGCACGCTTTTTGCTTTCCATATTTTCATTTTTATGCCAAGGTTCTGGCACCATCATCATAAAAGCTTCTTCTAAAGTACGACCATTTAGAGCTAAAAATTCTAAAGTATTATCAAACATAGCAGAATCACTACTTGGTTTTGCTATGATAGGAAAAATTTCATCTAAATTTTCAAAATATTCGCTCTCCATCAAACCTTCTCTAGCTCTTATGCTATCGACATTTCCTCGTATAGTGTTAATCTCTCCATTATGCACCATATAGCGGTTTGGATGAGCTCTTTCCCAGCTTGGGAAGGTATTAGTCGAAAAACGAGAATGCACCAAAGCAATGGCTGATTTCATATTGACATCTTTAAAATCAAGATAAAAATCACTCAATTGAGTAGAAAGAAGCATTCCTTTATAAACTATAGTGCGTGAAGAAAAGCTTGAAAAATAAAATTTAGGCACATTAATAGCTCTTTTTTCTATAAGACGACGACAAGCATAAAGTACTCTTTCAAATTCAAGTCCTGCATTAACCGTGCTTGGTTTTTTTACAAAAGCTTGTAAAAAATAAGGCATAGCTTTTAAAGCGCTTGCTCCTATATCGCTAGGATTAAAAGGCACTTCTCTAAAACCTAAAAATTCTAAATTTTTATCTTTTAAACCTTGTAAAAATATCGCTTTTGCTTCTTCTTTAGCATCTGCATTAGGCGATAAAAACATTTGAGCTACAGCATAATCACCTTTTTGAGGAAGCTCAAAACCAAGCTCTTGAGTCATGAAAAAATCATGAGGAATTTGAATCAAAATTCCCGCTCCATCACCTGAATTTTCTTCAGCTCCCGCACCGCCTCGGTGTTCAAGATTCATCAAAATTTCTAAAGCGTCACAAATAACCTTATAAGAAGCAATACCGCGTATATTGGCAACTGCGGCAATACCACAGGCATCGTGTTCATTTTTAGGGTGATATAAACCTACGCTTTGATTGTTTTCTAAGATATTTTCCAAATCCATTTTATTCTCCTTATAAGATTGATTTTAAATTTGATAGCTTGTTAAGGATTATAACATATATTTTTTTAATATCGAGATATTTTTTATCTTAAAAATAAATAAATTAAAAAATATTTCAATGGATTTATAAAAATTATAAAAACATCGCTATGATACTTCCTAAAATCAGCAAAGGCCCATTATAAAAAATAAAAGTAGGAATACAAGTATCTTTTATATGATCGTGTTGCTTATCTACACTTAATCCCACACTCGTTCCCATCGTCGTTTCACTTGCTGGACTTCCTGCATCTCCTAAGGCCCCTGCTACTCCTAAGATAAATATAATAAGTGCTGCGCTAAAACCAAGTTCTAAACAAAGCGGACAAAAAAGTGTAGCTATGATAGGAATAGTCCCAAAAGAAGTACCTATACCCATGGTAATAATAAGACCTATTAAAAGCATTAAAAATACCGCTAAAAATTTATTTTCTTGCATCCAAGGCACTACGGAATTTACAAGCTCATTTACAGCACCGCTTTGTTTTAAAACTTCTCCATAACCCGCTGCTACAAGCATAACAAAAGCGATAAAGCCCATTAATTTAAGTCCATCATCAAAAATATCATTGACACTTTTATATTCAACTCCGCCCAAAATCACCATAGAAATAAAGCCCAAAAGCCCTGATAAAGGTAAATTCATCGTAAAAATTTGTAAAACCAAAGTCAAAATAAGCCCTACTAAAACGCCCCATTCTTTGCGTCCCATTTTGATATTATCAAAATCCATTTTTTGAATTTCTATTTCTTGATATTCTCTTGGTTTTCTATAAAATACAAAAAGCGCTAAAAAAAGTCCTAACACCATACAAATAGCAGCATAATACATCGCATTTGTTACATCTGCTAAGTTGACATTAACCCCATTTTTTTCCAAATTTTCTCTTAAAAGATCTTGGAAGTTAAGTCCAAAACCTATAGGCAAAACCATATAAGGTGTCGTAAGTCCAAAGGTTAAAGCACAAGCAACAGCCCTACGATCGATTTTTAATTTATTAAAAAGACTTAGAAGTGGTGGGATTAGCAAAGGAATAAACGCCACATGAATAGGAATTAAATTCTGCGAAAAACAAGAAATCAAAGCTATGGACAAAAGTAAAAGATATTTTTTATGAGAGATAAAACGACTGACTACCTTAATCAAATAAGCTGTTAAATTTGTCCTTGAAATCGCAGCAGCAATAGCACCTAAAAGTATATAACTTAAAGCGGTTTTTAAATTTCCCTTCATTCCGTCGATTAAAATACTCATAGTTTCCATAATCTCAATATGAGAAAAAATTCCAGCAACTAAAGCAGAAATCAAAAGACTCAAAAGTACATTAAAACGAAATAAACAAAGTAAAGTCATCAAAACTACACTGATGATGATAGGATTTGTAAGCAGGGTCAAAATTTTTCCTTGTGAATTTATAAAAGCTTAATTCTAAAGAAAAATTTTTTAAAATGAGATAAAAATTATCAATGAATTAATATGTAAATCTTAGTAACATTGATAAATATATGTTACTTTTTTTCATATTTAAGATAAAAATTCTATTATTACACAAATTTTTAAAATAAAAAGCCTTAATTCATTGAATTTTTTGTTATATTGAATTATAAACATTGAAAGGAGTACTCATGAATTTAAATGCGGAGCAAAAAAATGCTGTTTTGAGATTTAAAAAGTTTGTTTCTTTTAGAAACAAAATATCGCTTAACCTATCTTTGATAGTGCTTATTTGTTACTATATCTTTGTTTTAGGTATAGGACTTATGCCTGAAATTTTAGGGTATAAACTGGGTCCTAGTTCCATCACGCTTGGTATTATGGTAGGCATTGGCCTGATTTTATTGTGTATTATTTCCACAGGAATTTACACTTTTATCGCAAATTATTTTCTTGATAAAGAGCAAGAAGAAGTGATTAAAAGCTTGGAAAATGAAGGGTTGCTTGATGCGTTAAAAGATGGAAAAATCAATTATAAGGAGCTAGTATGAAAGTCTTTATATTTTTAAGTTTAATCTTTAATTTAGCTTTAAGCGCCGGTTTTGATCTAGGAGAAGTTCATCAAAAACCTATAAATATAACTGCTGTTAGTATGTTTTTAGTCTTTGTTTTAGCTACTTTGTTTATCACCTATTATTCTAACAAAAAATCCAAATCCAAAAGTGGATTTTATACCGCCGGAGGAAATATCACAGGAATGCAAAATGGTGTAGCTATAGCGGGGGATTATATGAGTGCGGCAAGCTTTCTTGGAATTACCGCTTTAGTTTTTACTAATGGCTTTGATGGGCTTATTTATTCTATAGGATTTTTAGTGGGTTGGCCTATTATTTTATTTTTAATTGCAGAAAAATTTAGAAATCTTGGCAAATTTACCTTTGCAGATATTACCGCTTATCGTTTAGAAGCTAAGCCTATACGCGTTATATCAGCTATTTCTGCTTTAAGCGTTATTATCTTTTATCTTATTGCTCAAATGGTAGGAGCAGGACAACTCATACAATTGCTTTTTGGTTTACCTTACACTTTTGCGGTTGTTTTGGTCGGAATTTTAATGATTTGTTATGTAACCTTTGGAGGAATGCACGCAACCACTTGGGTGCAAATCATCAAAGCCATTTTACTTCTAGCAGGGGCTACTTTTATGGCTGTTATGATTTTATACCTTACGAAATTTGATTTAAAATATTATTTTGATTTAGCCATTTCTCATCATCCAAAAGGTGAAAACATAATGAAACCAGGGACTTTTTTGCCTGATACCGTATCAGCTCTTTCTTTAGGCTTGGCTCTTATGTTTGGAACTGCAGGTTTACCTCATATACTTATCCGATTTTTTACCGTAAAAGATGCTAAAGAAGCTAGAAAGTCAGTATTTTATGCAACAGGATTTATAGGGTATTTTTACATACTTACTTTCATCATAGGCTTTGGTGCTATAGCGCTCTTACTTGGTAATCCTCAATTTACTAACGCTGATGGAAGTTTTAATGGGGCTAGTAATATGATAGCAGTTACCTTAGCTGATGTTTTGGGTGGAGATGTCTTTTTAGGATTTATTTCAGCAGTAGCTTTTGCTACTATTTTAGCAGTCGTTGCAGGACTTGCGATTTCAGGTGCAGGAGCTATAAGTCATGATTTATATGTCAATGTTATCAAAAAGGGTGATGTCAAACATGAAGATGAAATGAGAGTTACAAAAATCGCAACTATAGCTATAGGAATTTTTGCTATTTTGCTAGGCATTGTCTTTGAAAAACAAAATGTTGCTTTTACCGTAGGACTTGCTTTTGCTATTGCTGCGAGTGTAAATTTTCCTATACTTTTACTCTGTATTTATTGGAAAAATCTTACCACTAAAGGCGCTTTTTGGGGTGGACTTATAGGACTTATAGTCGTTCTTGCTCTTGTGATTTTAAGCCCTAGTATATGGGTAAAAAGTTTTGGTTTTAGTGAAGCTATTTTTCCTTATGATCATCCTGCTTTATTTTCAATGCCTTTAAGTTTTATACTCATTTATATCATTTCAAAATTGGATAATTCTAAAAGAGCTAAAAAAGATAAAGAAGGTTTTGAAGCACAAGATTTTAGAGCTCAAAGCGGTGTGGGAGTAAGTGAAGCTGTGGCGCATTAAACAAAAAAAAGCTTTTTTACATTTAGCACAGAAGCTTTTTTAAATTTAAACCAGTAAATATTCTCATTAGAAAAGTATTTTAGGACTTTACTTAACATAAAGTCCTTTAGAGTTTATCTTTATTTGTAGTTTCTACCCAAATACTCACCTAAATACTGCAATTCTTTATCGCTGATTTCAGTTTTACGGAAAAACGGCATTGAATGTTTACCATAACGCAAAAAAAATCGTTACCAAATCAGGGCTTAAATCCGTTCTATCTTCTAAAAGCGCAGGAATTCCTTGATCTTTATAAAGAGCTGAAAGTGCGTTTGTCCCAGCATTCCCTCGCCATGACATGCTATACACCACTTACTATAAACTTGCTGTCCCTTTCTTTGATTTGCATTTAATTTTTTACTATCAACGCTTGAAAATGCTGCAGGGGATCTTGGATTGTTTGGAATATACTCATAAACACTTATAGATTCACCCTTTGGCAACCATTCTTTATCCTTAGCATTTAAATTCAGCAAGCAAACAAATAAAACAAAAAATAAAGCGATTTTTTTCATTTTTCTTTACCTTCTTTCATTCTTAATGCGTCGCGTTTGTTATTAACAAAACGCTCATCTCTTAAATTTTTAGGCCAAATACCTCCACGACCAGGTGCTAAATTCCATTTGGATCAATACAATCTTTAAGCTGCTCATTAAAGCGGCGTAAAATATGATTGTTATAAGAATACGCACCCATTACATCATCTTGGAAAGTTGGAGCTGCGCGATAATCTCCCCATCCATGTTCTGCAGCAGTTTGAACCATTTGACGATACATTTTACGCACTTTTAATTGTGTGCTTTATCGGTTCTTGAGTTATTAAAGGCTAACATAAAGCAAAATGCACGATACATCCAACTTCTAGGATGCGAAAAAGGTGTTATAGGAGATTCTTCCCCAAATTCTCTAAATAAATTCATATACACTTCTTGGCATTTTAAAAGTTCTTTACCATCGCGTGGAATAATAGGTGAAAACCATACATGCCCATCACTTGGTTCTAAAACCTCACCTCTTGTGCTAAGCCAAAAAATTTCCATATTTGGAATTCCAAGAGTAACCTTATGTTTAAGCTGCTTTTTTTGCTCCAAATTCAAAGGTAAACTAAATTCTTGAACGATAGAAATATCTACACCTTCAATGATTTTAAATCTTTGCTTGATATATTCTAAATTTGCATAGCACACTTCTTTACAGCCATAAACTGAAACATCGATATTCCAATAAGGGATTTTATTTTTCAAAGCATAATTTTGAATTTTATCCATATCAGGTAAGCCATTTTTACTTGTAAGATAGCCTTTTAACTCCGCATTCATCGGTTTTCCATAAGGTGGATTTAATGGACTAAAATACTGCGGCCAACCCACAATAAAACTATCCTCAAGATAATTTAAAATTTCAACCGCTGGGATCAAATCCTCGCGTTTTTTCATTTTTATAGATAAAAGCATATAATGCTCTGGTTTTGGCATCATCCAAAAGCCCATTTTTGTAACGATACCGAAATTAGATTGTGAAAAAAGTCCATCTACATAAGGACCATAGCCTAAATTCTTACCTGTGGAAATAGGAAAAAGAGGAATTTTAAATTCATTTGCTATTTTAACTATAGCTTGAACTTCTTCCACATTTTTAGGTGCAAGCGCTAAAGAAGGGATAGGTTCGTCATCATCATCCCATTGCGGGCTATACGCATCTCTATAAAGATCTAAATCCTCTTAGGTTTTAAATACCCACTCTTTACCCAAAGCTTTTTCAAATTTTGCTACTGCAGCTGTAAAATCACTTTGCGAAACATTTTTTGGTAAAATTATAATTTAACTCCTTTTGGTGCCAAAATCCAAGTATAAAAATCACCTTGTTTTTTTCATATGCAACACGCATACCATAATCCGCCGCCATAGTGCGGATCACAAAAAAAGTTGTCCCACTACTCACACTTCCAATGAGTGCTTTATTTTCAAAAGCTTCTTTAAGTTGTGAGTAAATATTGCTGATATCTTTTTCAATAAGTAAAATTTCATCCGCGTTAATGAAATTTCCTTGATGAGGAATTTCACTATCTTTGATAAAATATTTCACTTGTTTAGCTTGAGAAAATTCCAAAAAAGAAGCATTCAAACCAGAAAGACAAACAGCACTTAAAGCCGTAGCTTTTAAAAAATTTCTACGCGAAACTTCTAACATGAATTAATCGTTTTAAGTATTTAGTATTACAAATTATAAATCTATAAATTTAAAAAATAATTTGAGTAAAGATAAAATATGAATTATTGTAACAAAGTGTGAAATTTTTAAACAAAAAGATAGAATTTAGTGTCAAATTTACAATCTGACACTAAAAAATTTTTACACATCCAAATGTTTTACATCTTTAGCATGTGTTTGGATATAATCGCGTCTTGGTTCAACCTCATCGCCCATGAAGAGATTAAAAGTATCATTAGCACTTTGTGCATCTTCGATAGTGATTTTTAAAAGTCTTCTTACGCTTGGATCCATAGTTGTTTCCCAAAGTTGTTCAGGGTTCATTTCACCCAAACCTTTATAGCGTTGGATATAAGCACCTTTTTTGGCATTTTTTTCTACTTCATCTAAGATATCTAAAATATCTTTTTCAAAGCTCAAATCACGATCTTTTATTTTATTAAAGATATAATTTGCCTCTTCATAAAGAGGGTGTGAAAATAAATCATCATTGATGATAAGTTCTTCCAAACCATTTTCAGTTTGCACATAAATGCGAATTTCATTTTCATTGATATAATGATTTAAAATATTATGCCCTTCTTTTTCCAAAAAAGCTTTAATGATTTTAAAAAGTTCTTCATTATTTTCTTTGATAAAGTCAGGATTTTCGATCAAATATCTAATCACAGAAATCACATTGAAACGCTTTTTAAGCTCATTTAATACCGAGCGATAAGCGGCAACGATTTTTAGAAAATCTTTTAAATCATTTAAGCCAATTCCTTCATAATTAGAACTTTCAATACCTGTTTCGATGAGATAATCATTCAAAGCTTTTTCATCTTTGAGATAAATTTCTTTCTTTTGACCTTTTTTATAGCGGTAAAGCGGTGGTTGGGCAAGATAAATGTGTCCATTAGCCACAAGTTCATTCATAAAACGGAAGAAGAAAGTTAAAAGCAAGGTTTGTATATGTGATCCATCAACATCCGCATCTGTCATGATGATGATTTTATGATATCTTAGTTTTGAAAGATCAAAATCCTCACCTATACCACAGCCAAAAGCGGTAATCATATTTTGAATTTGCTCAGATTTTAAAATTTTATCTAATCTTGCTTTTTCAACATTTAAAATTTTACCACGCAAAGGCAGTATAGCTTGGAAAGATCTTTCTCTACCTTGTTTTGCAGAACCTCCTGCAGAATCCCCTTCCACAAGATAAATTTCACTTTCACTCGGATCTTTACTTTGACAATCAGCTAATTTCCCTGGTAAAGTTCCTACACTCAAGCTTTCTTTTTTACGCGTTAATTCTCTTGCTTTTTTTGCTGCTTCTCTTCCTCTAGCTGCCATTAAAGCTTTATTCATAATAGCTTTTGCTTCGATAGGATTTTCTTCAAAATATTTACTAAGATATTCAAAACTTGCTTTTGAAACTATAGGACGCACATAAGAAGAGCCAAGTTTTCCTTTAGTTTGTCCTTCAAATTGAGGTTCAGGCACTTTTACACTTACTACAGCGATAAGTCCTTCACGCACATCATCGCCTGTGATTTTAGAGTCTTTTTCCCTAGCACTAGCATTTGCTTCTATGTAGTTGCTAATCACTCTTGTTAAACCCATTCTAAATCCAGCTTCATGCGTTCCACCATCAGGGGTTTTGATATTGTTTACAAAAGAAAGCAAGTTTTCGCTATAAGTATCATTATAAAGCAAAGCTACTTCTACATTTACATCTTCTTCATCTACGCTAAAAAATATAGGTTTGGTTAAAGCTTCTTTTTTATTTAAATCGCTAACAAATTGTGAAATTCCGCCCTCAAAATGAAAACTTTCACTTTTGCCTACACGATTATCTTTAAAATTTATAGTGATTTTTGGATTTAAATATGCAAGTTCACGAAATCTTTTAGCCAAAATATCATAATCAAATTCTGTTACTTCAAAAATTGTATCATCAGGCCAAAATTCTATGGTGGTTCCTGTTTTTTTGCTCTTTCCTATAACACCAAATTCACTGATGACTTTACCTTCTGAAAATTCTTGGCGATAAATTTCTCCATTTCTTTCAACCGTAGCTATAAGTTTTTTAGAAAGTGCATTTACGACTGAAACGCCCACACCATGCAAACCCCCTGAAACTTTATAAGTATCTTTATCGAATTTTCCCCCTGCATGAAGAACAGTTAAAACAACAGTTAGGGTTGGCATATTTTCAGTTGGGTGCATATCTACAGGAATTCCACGACCATTATCGCTAACGATGCAGCTTCCTTCGGTAGTGATTTCTATATCTATAGTATCACAATGTCCTGCCATTGCTTCATCGATAGAATTATCCACTACTTCATAAATCATATGATGAAGTCCGCCTATATTGGTATCTCCTATATACATACCTGGGCGTTTTCTAACAGCTTCTAAGCCTTTTAAAACTTTAATATTACTCGCACCATAATTTTCTTGCATATTTTTCCTTTTAACTCAAGATTTTAAGTTTTTATAAAATCATAGGCATGATAACCATAGATAAGCCTTGAGAATTTACTACAAAGGCTAAGTTAGGTTCATTTACACTTAAAGTGAATTGTTCTTCTTCGATTGAAGTTAAGAAATCAAGTAGGTATTTTATCTTGATATTAAGATTAAATTCTTCACTTACTCCTGTTTCGATTTCAAGTTCGGTTTTTGCTTCCATATTGTCTAAGCTTATACCTTCAAAGATGATTTTATCTTTGTTGAAATGAAGTTTCATTTTTTCAGTTACAACACTGATTTTTTTAAGACTATCTATAAAATCTTCAGTTGAAAATTTAAGTTCTTGTTTGAAAGTTTTTGGGATAACTTTTTCATAATCAGGGAATTTATCATTGATAAGTTTTGTAAAGAATTCAAAATTATCATTTTTAGCGATAAGCATATTTTCATCATAATAAATTTCGATTTTCTCATAAAAAAGTTTTTGCATTTCCATGATAGCTTTTTTAGGAATGCTGATGTGAAATTCTTGATTGTTTGTTTTTTCAAGAGTATAAACTGCAAGGCGTCTTGTATCGGTTCCAACGAAATTTATTCTATCTGTTTTTATATCTAAAAATGCACCATTTAGAGAATATTTAGGGTTGTTAGTATCAATGCTTGGTAGAATTTTTTTAAGAGATCTACTTAAATCACTTGAATCAATGTCAAATTGGTTTTTACCTTCTGTTTTAGGGAAATTTGGAAAATCTTCATGATTAAACATAGGAAGTTTGTATTTTGTACTTTTTTGTCTTATAAATAAAAAATTATCTATGGTTTCTAATACCACTTCTTCATTGTTTAAACTTTTTATCACATCGGCTATGCTTTTTGCATTTGCAGTAGCAAATCCACCGCTTTCTACGCGAATTTTTCTTATTTTATAGTTTATCCCTATTTCAAAATCACTCGCTCTAATGATAAGTTTATCCTCATCAGCTTCAAAAAGTAAATGTGAAGTGATGGTGCTAGAATCTTTTTTTTCTACATAGGCATTACATAAAAGTACCGCTGATTCAAGGGTATTTTTATTGATACTTAGTTTCATTTTTTCTCCTTGGCTTTATTATATATAATTTAAATTCATTGTAATAATAAGACTATTGAAATTGTGAAATTCTTTAGCAAAAAATTATTAAATTTGTATTTTACCATATTTTGCTTAATTATATTTTTTCACATTTTGCTTTTTTTCTTTTCACATTTCTTCACTTAACTTTGACTTTTTGTAAGAATTTTGTTTTTTAATTCTTCGATTTTTGTTTTTATTTGCTCATCATCTTCCATGAGTTCTTTTATTTTTTTCACACTATGTGAAATAGCTGTGTGATCTTTCATCACAAAAAAGTTAGCAAGTTGTGAAAAAGTAAGGCTTGTAAGTTCCCTTGCTAGGTAGATTGCTATGCGTCTTGCAGTAACGACATTTTGAGTTTTTTTGCTAGATTTCACATCGCTTGGTTTGATGTTAAATTCTTTACAGATCAAAGATAAAATGTCTTCTATGCTTATATTTTCTTTCTTTTCTTTGATATGATCTTTCATCACGCTTTTTGCTAGCTCAAGGGTGATTTCTTGTCCAAGTATGTTAGCATAAGCATTTAAGCTTATGATGATACCTTCTATTTCTCTTATATTATCCCCTAAAGAAGTGGCGATATAATTAATGATATCATTAGAAAGATTGATATCATTAAATTCGCATTTTTTGCGTATGATGGCTATTTTTGTATCCAGTTGAGGTGGAGTGATATCTGCTATGATACCATGAGCAAAACGACTTTTTAAGCGTTCGGTGATACCTTTTAGCATATTGGGTGGGTTATCACTTGTCATGATAATTTGCCCATCATTATTTTTAATCTCATTAAATATAAAGAAAAACTCTTCTTGAATTTTGTCTGTTTTTCCTAAAAATTGCACATCATCTATGAGTAAAACATCACAATTTCTATATTTTTCGTGAAATTTATCTAAAGAGCCATTTTTTAAATTTGAAGTAAAATCATTGATAAAATTTTCACTCGTAGCATAAATCACTTTTTTTCCCATTTCCAAACTTGCATTTCCCACAGCTTGAAGCAAGTGCGTTTTTCCAAGCCCTGTAGGCCCATAGATAAAGATAGGATTATAAAGTTTTCCCAGTTTGTCTTTTTGTGAGATAGCTTTACAAGCTCCATAAGCGTATTTGTTAGAATCCCCCACTACAAAGCTTTCAAAAGTAAAAGAAGGATTTAAAATCGTACTTTGCGCCTTGATATGAGCGATATCGATTTTAGTGCTTTTGTTGCTTTGTTTAGCACTTTGTGCTTGTATATTTATGATGGCTTTATTTCCGCTTTGCACTTCATAAAAATGCGCGATTTTTTTGCCGTATTTTGTTTGTATGAATTTAGCCATGAGTTCATTTGGAGCGTTAAAAACTAAAAGATCTGCTTTGCTTTGTTTTTCGTTGAATTTTAAATTTGATAAATAGTTTTCGTATTCGTTTTCACTTAATTCTTTTTTTAAATTTTCAAGTATTTGGCTTGGATTCATAATCTCTCTTTAAATTTTGCATAATGTATAAATTTTATCTTAAATTTTATAAAAAAAGGTTAAAATCCGCTTTTGTATTTTATTTTTCAAAAGGTATGAATTTGAAAATTTTAGGTATAGATCCAGGTTCAAGAAATTGCGGTTATGCTATCATAGAAGCCAACAAAGGAAAAAACATTCTCATAGAAGCAGGACTTATAAAGATAAAGCCAAGTACCTTACAGTATCAAATCACAGAGCTTTGTGAGGGTTTGGACTTGATTTTTAAAAATCATTCTTTTGATGAGGTGGCTATAGAAGATATCTTTTTTGCTTACAATCCAAAAACCGTTTTAAAACTCGCACAATTTCGCGGAGCCCTATCTTTAAAAATTCTTCAAATTCATGGAGATTTTGCAGAATACACTCCCTTACAAGTAAAAAAAGCCGTTACAGGAAAAGCCAAAGCAACTAAAGAACAAGTTGCTTTTATGGTAAAAAGGCTTTTAGGACTTAGTAAAGATATCAAGCCTTTGGATATCACAGATGCTATTGCAGTAGCTTTAACCCATGCAGCAAATTTAAGAGTTAGGGTGTGATTTTAGTAATTTTTATTACACAAAAGCCCAAAGCTTCATAAACTCCTAAAATACCTTTAAATTTTTTCTATAAATTTTTAAAAAATTCATAAAAAATTTCAAAAGTTGGAACAGAACTTGCTTGTAAACTTCACATAAACGCAAAAGTTTTTTAAAGCCAAAGCGTTAAATTTTTTAAAGCAATATTTTATAAAGGATTTAAGATGATGAGATCACTTTGGTCTGGCGTAAGCGGACTACAAGCACATCAAGTTGCGATGGATGTTGAAGGTAATAACATTTCAAATGTTAATACCACTGGTTTTAAATACTCTCGTGCAGATTTTGGAACCATGTTTAGCCAAACTGTGAAAATCGCTACAGCTCCAACTGATGGAAGAGGCGGATCTAATCCACTTCAAATCGGTCTTGGCGTTTCAGTAAGTTCTACAACTAGAATTCATTCTCAAGGTTCAGTTCAAACCACAGATAAAAACACTGACGTTGCTATAGATGGTGATGGTTTTTTTATGGTGAGTGATGATGGTGGTCTTACAAACTATCTTACAAGGAGCGGGGATTTTAAACTCGATGCTTATGGAAATTTTGTTAATAATGCAGGTTTTGTTGTCCAAGGGTGGAATATCAACTGGGATGATCAAACTATAGATAGTTCAAGAACTCCACAAAATATTTTTATCGATCCCGGTATGCATATCCCTGCAGCAAAATCAACCGAAGTAGCCATCAAAGCGAATTTAAATAGTGGTTTAAATATAGGAACAGCAAGTCGTCCTATATATGGACTTGATTCTATACATGGTTTTAATAAAAAAACAGGTGAAACTAAAGATGAAAATGATACAGGAACCACTCAGTTTTATACGACTTCTAAGAATTCTGTAGAAGTAACTGAAAAAGGCGTTGATGCTGGAGCTTTATTTAATGCTAATGGTACAGGTTTAAATTTAAGAGAAGGTCAAGGAATTTGGGTATCTTATGCAGATGCTAAGTTTAGTACAGCTGGAGCTGGAGCTGGAGCAAATCAAGGTAATAATGGTGTTTTTGATCCTAATCAAAAAGTAAATCAAAATCCTGTTATATTTTGGGGACATGAGCAAAAACCTACAACTTTGGATATTACTCTAAATGGAGTTCATATACAGAATACTTCTATAAAAAGCTTAGATGAAGCTATAGCTTATATCAATACCTTTACTGCACCAAATGATACAAGAGATGGAACAGGGGTAAGAGCGGTAAAAAAAGCAGATGGTAGTGGGATTGATTTTATCAATGACAATGCTGATGGCACTACAGATAACATGAAAAATATAGATTTACAAGTTAATGCCAATAATTCAGCTGGAGAACTTATTAATATAAGGGTTGCTGGTAATCCCGCAGATTTTGATTGGAATAATATCAATTTAAGACCTGCTGGTAATCCTATAGTGAATGGTGCTGGAAGTGCTTGGATAGCAGGAACTGCTGCTCAAAATCAAGATAGAATACAAATAGTAACAGCACATAAATATATTTATAGCTCTACTCCTCAAACTTTACCACCTTTGTATAATCCTGATGGTGGACACACTTGGAATCAGGCAAATATAAATACTCCTGGTACTCCTGAAAATAATTATCAATTAGCTATGAATGGTTCATTTTTAACTACAACACCAAGGGTTTTTAGAACTACAGAGGACTTAAGAGAGCTTTTACAGAGAGATGCTAGGTATGGGGTGGATTATGATGGAAGCGGTGGATTTGAAGTTACAGGTGAAGATGTAAATGAAGGTGTAAGTGTTGTTATTACAGAAAATGGAAATTTTTCTATAGCAAATCCTAATGTTGCAAGTAATCCACCAGCTGGTATTAATAATCCAAATAGAACAACACATAATATAAATTTTAATGTAACAGCCTATAGTAATAAACAAGGAACTGTAAGCACTAATGATGCTTTTACTAAAATTTTTAAAGCTTTTGATGGAGTTTTAACAGTCGGGGGTCAGATCAAAGAAAGTGAGCAACTTAAGCTTTCTGCTTTTTCGGCGGGGCTTGAAATTTATGATTCTTTAGGTTCAAAACACACTTTAGAAGTGCAGTTTGTCAAGCAAAGTACCACTCAAGATGGGGGTAATGAATGGCAAATGATTATCCGTGTGCCAGAACCTGCTGAGATTAACACTACAGGTGAAGGACCAAACAATATTGTTGTAGGAACAGCAAGATTTAACAATGATGGCTCTTTGGCTAGTTATAATCCTAAAACTTTAAATTTTTCACCAAATAACGGTGCCGCACCAAATCAACAAATCAAACTTTCCTTTGGAACAAGTGGAAGCAATGACGGCCTTGTAAGCTCAAATTCTGCTTCAACTCTAACAGGACAGGCAACTGATGGTTATACTTCAGGTAACTTAAAACCTGATGCTATCCGTGTGGATGATAAAGGTAATATCTTAGGTGAATTTACTAATGGCAAAACCTTTGCTGTAGCAAAAATAGCAATGGCTTCAGTGGCAAATAACTCAGGTCTTGAGGAAATTGGTGGAAATCTTTTTAAAGTCACTGCAAATAGTGGTAATATCGTAGTAGGTGAAGCAGGAACAGGAGGTCGTGGTGAAATGAGAACCTCAGCTCTTGAAATGTCAAATGTGGATTTAAGTCGTTCTTTAACAGAGCTTATTATCATTCAAAGAGGTTATCAAGCAAACTCAAAAACCATTTCAACGAGTGATCAAATGCTTCAAACTCTAATCCAGCTTAAACAATAATTTAAGCTTAGTATTCTATAAAATATTGTTTTTTGCTCCCTTAAAGGGAGCAGCCTTGCTTTACAAGCCTATCTTGGTAGTCTTGTAATACTAGGCTTAGGCTTGAACTGCCTTCAATTTATTGCTAACTCACTCTTGCTAGGGGTGGGTTGCAATAAAATTTTCAGCAATGTGATATAAATTTTTTAAAATTTAATTTTATTTTTATTTTTTAAAGATAAAATAGCCAATAATTTTTTAGAAAGGAGAAAAAATGTCTTATATTAGTTTTAACTTAATGCTTTCTTCTTTCTGTATGCGTGCTTGGCACGCTTAATCTACTCGTATATACTCATATTCTATAAATTTACATTTCCAAACAATCTAGTTTAAAGCTGATAAAAGGCTTTTTAGTATTTTTTTAATTAACAAAAAAGGATAAAAAATGAATTTTAATAAAGAAACTTTAGCATTACATGGAGCTTATAATTTTGACACTCAAAGAAGTATTAGTGTGCCTATATATCAAAATACTGCGTATAATTTTGAAAATTTAGATCAGGCTGCAGCGAGATTTAATCTTCAAGAACTTGGCAATATTTACTCAAGGATAGGCAATCCTACAAGCGATGTTTTAGGACAAAGACTTGCTAATGTTGAGGGTGGGGCTTTTGGAATTCCTGTTTCTAGCGGTATGGCAGCTTGTTTTTATGCCCTTGTGAATTTAGCAAGTTCAGGAGATAATGTCGCGTATTCAAATAAAATTTATGGTGGAACTCAAACTTTAATTTCTCACACACTTAAAAATTTTGGCATAGAAGCTAGGGAATTTGATATCGATGATTTAGATAGCTTAGAAAAAGTTATAGATCAAAACACAAAAGCGATTTTTTTCGAAAGTCTTTCAAATCCTCAAATTGCCATAGCTGATATAGAAAAAATAACCCAAATAGCAAAAAAACATAAAATCGCTACCATTTGTGATAATACCGTTGCTACTCCTTTCTTACTCCAACCTTTTAAACATGGAGTGGATATAATCGTGCATAGTTTAAGTAAATATGTAAGCGGTCAAGGCAGTGCTTTAGGCGGAGTGCTTATAGAAAGAAAAGATTTAAACGACTTGCTTAAAAATAACGATAGATATAAAACTTTTAATACTCCTGATCCAAGTTATCATGGACTGAATTTAAATACACTTGATTTGCCAATTTTTAGCATTAGAATCATCATCACTTGGCTTAGAGATTTAGGAGCTAGTTTAGCGCCTCAAAATGCTTGGTTGCTTTTACAAGGACTTGAAACTTTAGCAGTGCGTATAGAAAAACACAGCCAAAATGCTGAAAAAGTTGCGAATTTTTTAAATTCTCATCCTGATATCAAGGGTGTAAATTATCCTACTTTAGCAAGTAATGCTTATCATAATTTATTTAAAAAATATTTTGATAAAAATTTCGCTAGTGGACTTTTAAGCTTTGAAGCTAGGGATTATGAGCATGCTAGAAGAATTTGTGATAAAACTCAACTTTTCTTACTTGCTGCAAATTTAGGTGATAGTAAATCTTTAATTATCCATCCTGCTTCTACTACTCATTCTCAACTAAGTGAAGAAGAACTTCAAAAAGCAGGCATTAAGAAAACCACTGTGCGTTTAAGCATAGGGCTTGAAAATAGCGATGATTTGATAGCGGATTTAAAACAAGCTATAGAAAGTTAAAGAGCGTGTTTATGTTAAGTGGAATTATAGTTGGTTTGTTATTAGGCTTTGTTTTGCAAAGGGGACGATTTTGCGTTGTGGGAGCTTATAGAGATGTATTTTTAAGTAAAAAATTTACAATTTTTATAGCGCTTTTTATCGTCGTTGCATTGCAAAGTATTGGTGTTTGGGCTCTTCATTCTTTAGGATATATTTCGATAAAGCCTCAAGAGTTTTATTGGCTTTCAACGATTATTGGTGGGATTATTTTTGGCTTTGGTATGGTCATAGCAGGAGGATGTGCTACAGGAACTTGGTATAGAGCAGGGGAGGGCTTGATCGGTTCTATCGCAGCTTTATTGTTTTATGCTTTTAGTGCAAGTGCTGTAAAATACGGAGTTCTTTTGCCTTTGCAGGATAATTTAAATACTTTTAAAATTTCTGATGGAACTTTTTATCAAAGCTTGGGAATTTCTCCTTGGATTTTGGTGCTTGCCTTGAGTTTGGTTGTTGGCTTTTTTGTGATTAGAGAATTACGCAAGCCACGCCTTAAAGTCGCAAGATTAAAGCCTAGAAAGCAAGGAATTTCACACATATTGTTTGAAAAATCATGGCATCCTTTTGTTACGGCTGTTTTGGTTGCATTGATCGCAATTTTAGCTTGGCCTCTTTCAAGCTTAAGTGGAAGAAATTATGGTTTAGGGATTACAACTCCTTCGGCAAATCTTGTACAATACCTTAGTACAGGTGATGTTCAGTTTGTTGATTGGGGAGTTTTTTTGGTTCTTGGAATCGCACTTGGATCTTTTTTAGGTGCTAAATTATCAGGGGAATTTAGATTTCGTCTTCCTGATAAAAAAACTCTAGCTTATGCAAGCATAGGAGGAATTTTAATGGGGGTTGGAGCTTCTCTTGCTGGAGGCTGTACCATAGGTAATGGATTGGTAGAAACATCGCTTTTTTCGTATAAAGGTTGGGTTGCTACGGTATTTTTCTTAATAGGTGCTTACATAGCTACTTTTTATACAATTATATTGCCTACGCGTAAGGCAACACAAAAGATATAAGGATAAGATATGGTAACTTTAGATACTAGAGGAAAGGTTTGTCCCTTTCCACTCGTTGAAGCAAAGAATTTGGTTCAAACTTTAAAAAGCGGTGAAGAATTAGAAATTCTTTTTGATTGTACACAGGCTACAGAAACAATCCCACAATGGGCTGCTGAAGAAGGACATGAGATCGTTGATTTTGAACTTTTAGGCGATGCAGAATGGAGAATAAAGCTTATTAAAAAATAAAGGAGAAAAAATGCCACTGATTATTCCAGAAAATATACCCGCTTATGAGCTTTTAAAAGAGCATGCTTTTATCATGGGATCAAGGAGAGCAAAGCATCAAGATATCAGGCCGCAAGAAATTTTGATTGTCAATCTTATGCCAAAAAAAATTGAAACAGAAAATCAAATTCTAAGCTTACTTGCAAATTCTCCTTTGCAAGTAAATATCACACTTTTAGCCACGACTAGCTATGTGGGTAAAAATACTCCTTTTACTCATTTAGAAAAATTTTATAAAGGTCTTGATGAGGTTAAAAAACATAAATTTGATGGTGCTATTGTTACAGGAGCTCCTGTGGAACAAATGGATTTTGAAAAGGTTGCTTACTGGGAAGAATTGCTAGAAATTTTTGATTTTTTAAAGCAAAATGTAACAAGTTCTATGTATATTTGTTGGGGTGCCATGGCTGCTTTAAAATACTTTTATGGTGTGGATAAAATCTCTTTAGATAAGAAAATTTTTGGAGTCTATAAGCATGATAAAGTTTCGCCTGATCTGCTTTTAACAAATTTAGATGAAAAGGTTTTAATGCCTCATTCAAGACATTCTAGCATGGATGAAGAGCAAATTTTAGCACTACAAAAACAAGGGAAATTAAAAATTTTGCTTAGAAATAAAAAAATCGGTTCGGCTTTATTAAGAGATGAAAAGAATATTTTTATTTTAGGGCATTTGGAATATTTTAAAGAGACTTTACATCAAGAATATGTAAGAGATAATTTCATACAAAAAGCTAAAAATTATTACGATAAAAAGGGCAATATAAAATACAATTGGCGTTCAAATGCGAACACCATCTTTGCAAATTGGCTCAATTATGATGTGTATCAAAGCACACCTTTTGTGCTTTGATGATTTAATTTCTTGTAGTAGGGGTATCGTGATATACGCTTACTGCACCTTTGATATCGCTTAAAATCGCGCAAGCTGCTTCATTGGCACTTCCCATCGCGCAAGCTACCATAGTCGTAACACCTGAAGCAAGTCCTGCTGCGTAAATTCCTTCTTTGATAATCTGTCTCCCGTGATGTTTGAAGCAAAATTTGTTTGGCTTTGGCATAAGTTCATGAGGTATAACAAAGTCTTCAAGTCCTTTGATTTCACTTTTACTTGCTCCTGTTGCTACGATGATATAATCTGCTTTTATACCCAAGCCTTGCTCATCATTAACCGTAAAATCGCCTTTTTCTCCACTAATGCTTACTACTTTTGAATCGATATATTTTACCTCAAGCATAGAAGCAATTTGTTCTTTTATATGAGTGTAAATTTCATCTGCTTTTGCACCTTTTGGGAAAAAAGGAACATTGTAAATTGCTGCTGCTTTTAAATCTGCTTTACCCTCATCAAAAACAGTGATATCAAAGTCAAGTTCTTCATTTTTAGCTGAAGCGAAAAATAAAGCCGCGCTAAGTCCTGCGATGCTACCGCCTATAATTGCAATTGATTTTCTCATTTTTTTCCTTTTTAAAAATTTGTCTTATTCTAGTATAAAAAGCTTTATTTAATCTAATATCGATCTTTTTTATACAATTTGTTAAAAATGTTTATTTTTCAATTGCTCTAAAAGTAATTTTTTATATAATTTTCTAAAAATTTTTCAATAAGGAAAGCTCATGCGTTATGGTGAAAAAGAAATTAAAGAATTTGATGTAGAAAATATGGAAATTTGGCCTAATGATGCGAAGAATGATTATATTATAAAAATCACCTTACCTGAATTTATGTGTTGTTGTCCGCGTTCGGGTTATCCTGATTTTGCGACGATTTATCTTGAGTATATACCTGATCAATTTGTGGTTGAACTTAAAGCGATAAAACTTTATATCAATACTTTTATGCATAGAAATGTTTCACATGAAGCAAGCATCAATGAAATTTATAATACCTTAAAAGATAAGCTCAAGCCAAAATGGATTAAGGTGGTAGGGGATTTTAATCCACGCGGAAATGTGCACACAGTGATAGAATGTCGCAGTGATATGGTAGTGCCAAAATGAAATAAAGCTTTTGCATTCATGTAAAGCTTTATAAAAAATAGCTTTAAAGTGCAAAAGCTTCAAAATTTTTTCAATATTCTAAATTTATAGAGCTATTTTCTAAATATTTTTTATCTTACCTTTCACGCTCGCTTCACACAAAAAACATAAACTTACACTTGTTAAAACATTTTAAGGAGTTAGATAATGAAAACAAAAATTATCCCTGCTATTCTAGCATGCTCTGCAATTCTTGCAAGTGCGAACATGGTCCCTGCTTCGACTCAAACTCCTGCAGTCGCACCTGCCCCACTTCATCCATATCCTGCATACCCACAACAAGCTATGCCACCACAAGATTATTTTAATGGCTTACCAAAAAATATCAACAGCCAAATTCAAAATCTACATCCAGGTGCTTTTATTGTTGATGTGGATTGGGAAGAGTATGGTTATGAGGTTAAGCTCAATAATTTTATGGAGCTTTATTTTGATCGCAATGGCAATTTTTTGGGACAAAAATTTGATGATTAATCACTTTTGATTGAAACTTTTTTACAAAGAGTAAATTTACTCTTTGTGTTTTTTATTCTTTTTTAGATAAATTTATATTATAATTGCACATTTTTTTAAATATAAGTTATATATTTTGATATTAGTTGTCTATCGTTGAGGCAAAAAGTCTAATATTTTTAGATGTTAAGTGATTTATGTTGAGCTTGCTTTCCTTGAAAAACAAATCTTTAAAAATATGGAAAATATGATTTAAAAAGTCAAATTTATAAGCGTTTTAAGGCCGATTCTTCTCGAATTTGCAAACAATCTCAAACCATAGAATACTTACATATCTTAGAAAAAAATTAAAAAAGTAACAAAAATAATACTATATTAATTATCAATATAATATAATATAATGCGTTTTACAAAACCAATTTAAAGGAAAAATTATGAATAAAAAGTTTTTAAGTGTAATTGTGGGTATTGCGCTATTTTCAAGTTCAGCTTTAGCTGCGGAAGAATCAGGTTTTTTTATAGGTGCGGATGCAGCTTATGTTCAAACTAAAGTTAAAGGGGATTTAAAACATAATAAAACCGGTGCTGTTTTTAATGGTGATTTATCTAGTAGCATTCCTATTTTAGGTTTAAGAATGGGTTATCGTTTTAATGATTTACATAGATTGTATGCTGCTTATAATTATTCTGATGAATTTAGTGATATTATAAGAACTCCTAATCTTAGAATAGAGGGTGATTTTAACACACATAAATTCTTGCTAGGCTATGATTTTACTCCAGAAATTTTTAAAAGAGTAAGAGCTGTTGCGGGTGGATATTTAGGCTATGCAAAAACAAGTATTGATTTAAAAACATCTTTATTATCTTTATCTCAAGATTTTGATGGTTTTGTTTACGGAGCAAAAATAGGTGCTATATTTGAATTAGGCGCTTCTAATGAAATCGAAGTAGGTTTTAAAGCAGAACAAATCGAATACAATACTAGAAATTATTACCAAGAAACTATAGGGTCGAATTTTTATGATCCAAGACAAACAAATTATGGTTTATATTTAGGTTATACTTACAAATTCTAATGAAGTATTTTATCGGTAGGATTTCAACCCCCACCGATAAAATATTTTTCCACATCGTCTAATAATTTTTCACAAATTTGAGAATCAGTATTTTTATCTACTACAAGATTGATATAAGTTCTAGTATCTCTAAAACTTCCTGCCGATTTTGTATTTTCGCGTGTTAATTTTTGGTTTTCTTTGGTGTATTCTATGGTGATGTTAAATTTAAGAGCCGCGCTTGCTTCTCCTAGATTGGTTTTTATTAAAACATTCATTTTTGAAGCTTTAGCAAGTGTAGCTTGGGTTTTGTTTATGATCTCTTTAAAGCGTTGGCAAGATCGTATAAGTGTAGCGATAAATTTGTTATCAAGTCCTTCATAAGCTACTTTGAGTTTATTTTTGATATCTTTTGTACTTTCTTTTTCAGGAGCAACAAAAACCATGTAAAAACCTGTTTTGATTGGGACATTATCAGTTTTGACATCGCGCCCACTTGCCATAACTTTAACATAAATTGCATTATCAAGATAGACACGATCTACCATAGGTCCGTAAATTTCATACTCTTTTCTACGAACTATTACTTCACGAGCCAATACATTTAATTTTACATTAGCTTCATGGATAACAGGCTCCATTTCTTTTTTGATTTCTAAAAGCTCTTTTAACATCAACATCCTTTTTGTTACTTAAAATTACAATTATAACAATAAATTTCTTAATTTGTAAATTTTTATTTTGTGTATTAACTAAAAATATGCTAAATTCGAAACTATATAATTTTATGAAGGAGGCGACAATGACACAGGTTTTTAAAAATTCAAATTCAATTCAAGTCAAAGAGCAAAAAAATAAAGAAAATCACTTTAACCTGATGCTGCAACTCTCACTCATCCTAAACTAAAATTTTTATTTTTTTTAATCATTTCTGAAATTTATTTATTTTACTATTGTTTTTAAGTTTTTGAATTTTTAATAAAATTCATTCGGTTTATCTCGTTTTTTAAGGATTAAAATATGAAGAATAATAAAATTATCATTTTTGATACAACTTTACGCGATGGTGAACAAGCCTTAGGCAGTTCTTTAAATATAAATCAAAAATTACAGATTGCCTTAGCGCTTGAAAATTTAGGTGTTGATGTGATAGAAGCAGGTTTTCCTGTATCTTCACAAGGAGATTTTGAAGCGGTAAAAAATATAGCCTCAAAAGTAAAAAATTCAACCATTTGTGCGCTTTCTAGAGCTTTGGATAAAGATATAGATGCCGCTTATGAGGCTTTAAAAGTGGCGGATTCTTTTAGAATTCATACTTTTATAGCCACTTCAACTTTGCACATACAAGATAAATTAAAAAAAGATTTTGATGAAATTTTAGCTATGGCACAAAGAGCGATTGCAAGAGCTAGAAACTATACTGATGATGTGGAATTTTCATGCGAAGATGCAGGAAGAACTCCTATTGATAATCTTTGTTTTATGGTAGAAAATGCTATCAAAGCAGGGGCTAGAACTATCAATATACCTGATACTGTGGGTTATACTTTGCCAAGTGAATTTGCTAATATCATCAAAATTTTATTTAACAAAGTGCCAAATATAGACAAAGCTGTTATTTCTGTGCATTGTCATAATGACTTAGGTATGGCAACAGGCAATAGCTTAAGTGCTATTTTACAAGGCGCAAGACAGATAGAATGTACTATGAATGGGCTTGGTGAAAGGGCTGGAAATTGCGCTTTGGAAGAAGTTGTAATGGCGATAAAAACAAGAAGCGATTATTTAAAAGGTTTTTATACAGATATCAAGTGTGAAAATATTTCTAAAACTTCAAAATTAGTTTCAGCTATCACTAATGAAAGCATACCTTCACATAAAGCCATAGTAGGAAGTAACGCCTTTTCTCATAGTTCTGGAATTCATCAAGATGGAGTACTTAAAAATAGACAAACTTATGAAATTATAAGCCCTAGCAGCATAGGACTTCATGAAAATCGTATGCTTATGACTGCAAGAAGCGGTAGAGCTATGATTAAAACTTGTCTTGATAATTTAGGATATGATGAAAAAACTTATAATTTAGATGAAGTTTATGAGAGTTTTTTACGCCTTGCGGATAAAAAAGGACAGGTTTATGATTATGACTTAGAGGCTTTAATGTTTTTAAGTTATGAAAATGATGAAGAAAATGAATTAGTACTTGAAAAATTAAGCGTAATCAGCGGCACTATCCCAACAGCTTGTGTTTGTGTGCGTATAAAAGAAGAATTAAAAACTGAAGCTTGTACCGGAAATGGGCCCATAGAAGCGGTGTTTAATTGCATCTCTAGAATCACAGGCTTAAACCCTGTTTTAAAAGCATATAGCATTAATGCAAAAAGTTCAGGTGTGGATGCACAAGGGCAAGTGGATGTGGATTTAGAATTTAAAGGGAGAAAATTTCATGGCAAAGGGCTTTCAACAGATGTTATAGAAGCATCAGCTCAAGCCTTTATCAGTGCTTACAATGCAATTTATCGATCTTTAAAAGTTGAAGAAAGGAAAGCAGTATGAATACTTATAAAATAGCAGTTTTGCCAGGAGATGGCATAGGGCCTTCAGTGATGAAAGAGGCTTTAAAAATTTTAAATTTTGTCGCCCAAAAACACGGCTTTAAATTAGAAACAAAAGAAGCGAAGATAGGTGGGGCAAGTATAGATGCCTATGGGGTAGCATTAAGCGATGAGACTTTAAAGCTTTGTGAGCAAAGCGATGCTATTTTGTTTGGTTCAGTAGGAGGACCTAAGTGGGATAATCTACCTATAGATCAAAGACCTGAAAGAGCTTCGCTTTTACCTTTAAGAAAGCATTTTAATTTATTTGCAAATTTGCGTCCTTGTAAAATTTATGAAAGCTTAAGACATGCTTCGCCCTTAAAAGATGAAATTATCCAAAAAGGTGTGGATATCTTGTGCGTTAGAGAGCTTACAGGCGGGATTTATTTTGGTAAGCAAGAATTGGGCAAAGAAAGTGCTTATGATACTGAAATTTACACTAAAGCAGAGATAGAAAGGATTACACGCCTTGCTTTTGAAAGTGCAAGAATAAGAAATAAAAAAGTGCATCTAATTGATAAGGCAAATGTTTTAGCAAGTTCTATTTTATGGCGTGATGTAGTAGATCAAATTGCAAAAGAATACGAAGATATCAAGCTAGAATACATGTATGTAGATAATGCAGCTATGCAAATTATTAAAAATCCTAGCACTTTTGATGTAATGCTTTGTTCTAATCTTTTTGGCGATATTTTAAGCGATGAATTAGCAGCTATAAGTGGATCTTTGGGCTTGCTTTGTTCTGCGAGTTTAAATGATAAAGGTTTTGGGCTTTATGAGCCAGCAGGTGGTTCAGCTCCTGATATAGCTCATTTAAATATAGCCAATCCTATAGCCCAAATTTTAAGTGCTGCTTTGATGTTAAAATATAGCTTTAAAGAAGAAAAGGCTGCAAGGGATATAGAAAATGCCATAGCCATAGCTTTAGAGCGTGGAAAAATGACTAAGGATTTAAATGCGAATTCTTATTTAAGCACCGATGAAATGGGGGATTGTATAGTAGAAATTTTAAAGGAGAATAACAATGGCTAAAACTTTATATGAAAAAGTGTTTGATTCTCATGTGGTTTATCAAAAGGAAAATGAACTTCCTATACTTTATATCGATAGACATTTAATCCACGAAGTAACAAGCCCTCAAGCTTTTTCAGGTCTTAAAATGGCAAATCGTAAAATGGCAAGATCGGATTTGACTTTAGCAACTATAGATCATGATGTATCGACTAAAAGCACAGATTTGGATGCTTGTTCAGGTATGGCAAAAGAGCAAATTACGACTTTGATGCAAAATACTAAAGAATTTGGAGTCAGACTTTTAGGCCTAGGCGATAAAAATCAAGGTATAGTGCATATAGTAAGTCCCGAGCTTGGTTTTACTTTACCGGGTGTAACTTTGGTTTGTGGGGATTCTCACACTGCAACACACGGGGCCTTTGGAGCTTTGGCTTTTGGTATAGGCACAAGCGAGGTCGAGCATGTAATGGCTACGCAAACTTTAAAACAAGCAAAACTTAAAACTATGAAAATAGAATGTAAGGGTCAGTTTCAAAAGGGTGTTTATGCTAAGGATTTGATTTTATATCTTATATCAAAATACGGTACCGCAAAAGGCACAGGCTATGCTATAGAATTTTGTGGAGAGTTGATAGAAGGCTTGAGTATGGAAGCTAGAATGACACTTTGCAATATGGCTATAGAATTTGGAGCAAAAGTCGGTATGATAGCTCCTGATGAGATTACTTTTGAGTATATAAAAGGGAAAGAATTTGCTCCAAAGGGAGAAGAATTTGAAAAGCATTGTGAGTATTGGAGAAGTTTAAAAAGCGATGAGGGCGCACAATATGATGAAAGTATAGTCCTTGATGCAAGCCAAATTCAACCGCAAATCAGCTATGGAACTAATCCTTCTCAAGTTATTGCTATAAATGAAAGAATTCCAAAAGTCAGTGATTTTATCAATCCAAGCGATCAAAAATCTTTACTTGATGCTTTAGATTATGTGAATTTGGAGCAAGATCAAAGCTTAGAAGGGGTAAAAATCGATATTGTTTTCATAGGTTCTTGTACAAATGGGCGTTTAGAAGATCTTAAGATAGCTGCGGATATTTTAAAAGGGCGTAAAATTCACAAGGATGTTAAAGCTTTAATCGTGCCTGGTTCTATGCAAGTGAGAAAAGAAGCTGAAAATTTAGGACTTGATAAAATTTTTATCGAAGCAGGGTGTGAGTGGAGATATGCAGGGTGTTCAATGTGTCTTGGTATGAATGATGATAAAGCAAGTGCGGGACAAAGAGTTGCTTCAACTTCAAATCGTAATTTTGTAGGCAGACAAGGTAAAGGTTCTATCACCCACTTAATGAGTCCTGCAAGCGCAGCAGCCTGTGCCATAGAAGGCATTATTTGTGATAATAGAAAGTATTTAGGAGTTTAAAATGCAAAAATTTACTACTCATAAAGGTATAGCTTGTCCTTTGGAATATGCCAATATCGACACAGATCAAATCATCCCTAAGCAATTTTTACTTGCTGTTTCAAAGCAGGGCTTTGGTAAGCATTTATTTCATGATTTGCGTTATTTAGACGATAAAGAAAGCGTTTTAAATATGGATTTTAATCTCAATAAAAAAGAATATCAAAATAGCTCTATTTTGGTGAGTTTTGAAAATTTTGGTAGTGGCTCTTCAAGAGAGCATGCGCCTTGGGCTTTGGTTGATTATGGTATTAGAGCTATTATCGCACCTTCTTTTGCAGATATTTTTAAAAATAATGCTTTAGGAAATGGTTTGCTTACTATAGAGCTTGCTAAAGATGAGGTTGTAAGCATTATAAAACAACTGAAAGAATCTGAAGATAAAAATATAGAAATTTCTTTATTTGAGAAAAAGGTATTTTTTAAAGATCAAGTTTTTTCTTTTGATTTGGATGAATTTCGTAGAACCTGTTTACTAGAAGGGCTTGATAATATAGCTTTAACTTTAAAATATGAAGAACAAATCAAGGCTTATGAGAAAAACTCAAAAAGCTTTTTGGTTTAGGATTTTTTCATAAGCGAAAAATTCATCTTCATAGCAAGGGATATGAAAAGCCCCACAAAACTCAAAATTTAATTTTTTAAAGAGCGAATTCATAGGGATATTTTTACTATGAGTATCCGCTCTTAAGCTATATTTTCCTTCATTTTTAGCATAAGTTTCACAAAAATTTAACAGCTTTTGCGCCACGCCTTTGCCTTTAGCATTTTCTTTTACAGCCAAACGGTGCAGATAAAAAGCTAGATTATTGTAGGATTTTTTAAAGTTGATTTGCTCGTAAAATTCGGGTTCGAATTTTTCATTGATGCAAATAAAGCCTAGAATCTCATCCTTTTCTTTATAAAGATAAAGCTCTTGTGCTTTGATATCTTCTTTAAAAATTTCTTCATTAGGGTAATGTTCATTCCATTGATTAAAATTCATAGCTTTCATGGAATTTAGAGCGTCTTTTGTTATGTTAAGTATGGAATTTAAATCTTTTTGTGTAGCTTTTTCTATGACAAAATTTTGCATAAAAATCCTTTTGTAATGTAAATACTAGTGTTTAACTTTAATATTTTTTGTAAGTTTTATTTCTTCAAAAAACCCTATTGAGTTTTAAAAGCCCCAAAAAGAACTTTAATTAATTGAAAATCATTATAACACAAAAGCAATAAATTGAAATCAAAAATCCTTTAGTTTGTTTATATATAGTGCTTTTAAGGTATTTTTTGAAAGTTGAAGAAATTGAAAGAAATGAAAAATGGTGGCTCCGATTGGACTTGAACCAACGGCCACTACCATGTCAAGGTAGTGCTCTACCAGCTGAGCTACGGAACCATGGTGGAGCATAGCGGGTTCGAACCGCTGACCCCAACGCTGCCAGCGTTGTGCTCTCCCAGCTGAGCTAATGCCCCTTAGAATTTTCTAAAAAATTTTAGCGCAATATTACTTTTTTTTGGCTGAAAACTAAATTTAAAATTCTTATTAAAAGTTATAAAAATAAAATATAAAAGAATTTTAAATTATTTGATTAATTCTAAAATTTCTCTTTTGCATTCATCTTTGTTAAGATCGAGTTGCCCAGAATAGTAAAAATATTTAGTCAAAACTAAAATCCCTATATAAAATTCTTTTTTCTTATCTAAGAATTTCTTAACATACTGATGAGCATTATTAATGATTTCTAGCGCATCTTTTGGATGACTGATAAAATGTTCGATTACTGTAGCTAAGTTATCATTATCAATTAAAGCAAAATGGTAATTTGGTTTTAAAGTTCCTTCCATGAACCAAGTTTCGCAAGTTATTTTTGGGGCTAAGACTAAAGAATTGGAATTCATTTCCCATTTTAAATTGCTTGCTACATCGTTGCCTTCTAAAGAGATTATAAATTTATATTTCATTTGTTCTTTTTTACTTAAAAAGTTTTTTTCCATTGACTCAATTGCTTTGAAGTATCTCCTATATCACAAAATGATTTACCAAAATAAGAATGAAAAAATTCTTTTCTATGTTTTTGATATACAGCACCTCTAAAAATTGCTATATCTTTTTTATTTTCATATTTTATATTGTCTTTTAAAAAACAAAAATACCTATTTTTATCAAGTTTTAATAAAATGTTGTTTGTATTATTTTCTAAAGGTCTTGATTTACAAATGGCCGGCTCTTTAAAAGTATATTTTACATCACCAAATTCTTTTTTCCATAAAAAATCATCATTAAAGTATTTACTAATTTCATAAGCATCAAAAGCATAAGAAGTATTTTTAAAAGGAAATTTTCCTATTTTTTCTCTTTCTGTTAATGTAAAAAAATCATTTATTTGATTGTAATACTTAACCCGAGTTCGTATTTCTTCTAGCTCTTTAGCATTATATTTTAAAATTTCATTGAAAATTTTATGCAATTTTGTTTGAAAAAAATATCTTGGTGTAAAAGATATTCCGATGCCTTTTAAATTCATAAATAATCTCGATTGTAGCATTGTGAAGTCCATATAAAAAATTATAATATTTTACAAAAATATTATCTAAGTAGTAAAGTAATTTTTAATAAAACAATAATATTTTAATGTTAAAAAGTTAATAGTGGCAGACAGGAAGGGATTCGAACCCTCGAAAGCTTGCACTTTACACGCGTTCCAGGCGTGCTCCTTCAACCGCTCGGACACCTGTCTAATTAAAAATTAAATTATATCTAAAAAAGCTTTAAATAAAATTTTAGTAAAAAAGAGTATAATTACATTTTCATTTTGTAAAATAATCTTTAAAGATTTATTATGTCAGGGTAGCTCAGCTGGTTAGAGCGCTGGTCTCATAAGCCGGAGGTCGGGAGTTCAAGTCTCCCCCTTGACACCATTTTTAAAACTTCTTTTAAAAAATCACCCTTAAATTATTTTAATTACAAATTTTATCTTAATAGTTTTAAATTATAAATTTGTTTTTATCTTAGAATTTAAGTTCTATTTTAAATTTTTGGCATTTAAATTTGTACCATCTTTTATATGGCTTGAAATAAAATTTGTTTGAAGAGATGGTTTTGAGATAAGGTATATTTTATAAAAGATAGAAATTTGATTATTGTATTTTAAAGATTAATGTTTAAAAATTTATCTCGAAATAATCAAAAAAATAATCAAATTTAAAGACACAAGGGGAATTTGTTATTATAAAATTAACTTAAAATAGACTTTTGATAAGAGTATAGTATCATAAAATTATAATTTGATTGATATTTAAATTTATCAAAGCGCACATCGTTTTATTTATAAATTTAAATATCTTAAAATTTCAATAAAAGATTTATTCAATTAGCGATTGCTTTTATCTTTAGAAATCACCCAAATCATACCCACAAAACCTATCAACACAACGACAAATATAAAAATGATTTGAAAAATATCCAAAGCTGTCATAATTCTTTTGCCCTTTCTTTGAGTTGTCCACAAGCTGCTGAAATATCAAGTCCCTTGCTCTCTCTTATGGTGCAAGTTACTCCTTTAGCGCTTAATAAATCTTGAAATTTGATCGCATTTTCAAGCTTAGGACGATGATAAATACTACCCTCGTGAGGATTGAAAAGTATCAAATTCACTTTGGCTTTTATACCATTTAAAAGCTTGACCAGTTCTTTTGCGTGTTCAAGTTTATCATTAATGCCATCAATGAGCAAATACTCAAACATTACTCTTTTTCTTTGATCTATAGGAAAAGCACGCACAGCATCCATGATCGCAGCTATATTATAAGCTTTATTTATAGGCATGAGTTCGGTTCGGAGTTCATCATTAACCGCGTGAAGGGAGATGGCAAGCAAGACGCCTAAATTCATTTCACCCAGCTCTTTGATTTGCTTTGCTAAACCACTTGTGCTTATGGTTTGTCTGCGAGGGCTGATAGCAAGTCCATCATTTTGAGAGAGAATTTTAACTGCCTTGGAAACATTTTTAAGATTGTCAAGAGGTTCTCCCATGCCCATATAGACTATATTGACACGACGCTCATAGGGGATATTGTTTTGTTTTTTGATCCATAAAATTTGTCCGACTATCTCTCCCGCGCTCAAATTTCTTTTTAAGCCTCCTTTGGCAGTAAGGCAAAAACTACAGCCACTTTTACAGCCTACTTGGGAAGAAACGCAAATAGTATATCTTGTATGTGAAATTCTTTTACCCTCTTCGTCAAATTGTTCTTCTTTCATAGGCAAAAGTACACTTTCTATCCTTAAGCCATCGATAAGTTCAAAAAGATATTTGATACTTCCATCTTTGCTTTGTTCATTTTTAACGCATTTAAGAGGAGAGAAATGGTAAGTTTGCGCAAGTTCTAAACGCAAATCTTTTGGTAGACTTGACATATCGGAAAAATTATTTGCATATTTTTGATATATCCATTGATAAATTTGTTTCACGCGAAACATAGGCTTGATTTTTTCTTCCAATTCTTCAGGTAAAAAGTCTAAGATATTAATGAGTTCTTTCAAGATTGCTTTCCTTTGATTGCTAAATATAATGATTAATTTTTAAATATTCTTCTAGTTTTTCTTTTGCCTTTTGATGATTTTTTATAAAATCTTCATGAGCATTTTCATTGCAAAAATTAGTCGCACATAAAATGCATTCTGCATCTATATCTAAATTTTTAGCCACGCTTAAAATCGAAAAAGCTTCCATATTTTCAGCAAAAAAACCTAGTTTTGCAAATTCTTTTGCTGCTTTTGAATTTTGACAAATATAATTAGAAGAATTGACTTTGATTGTTTCACGAGAAACATTTTGATTGTTGAGTTTGATTTCAATGTTTGCAGGAGTGTAGAATTGATCAGAAATATAAGAAAATTCAATATTACAAGCATGAGAACTTTTATAAATTCCTAGAATTTCTCCTTTATCGTAAAGTCCACATGTTCCTATAAATATAAGTTTTGAAGGTTTTTCTTTTAAGCAAAGTTGTGTTAAATGAAAGGTTGATTCTACCAAACCTATACCTATGGTTTTGGCAAAAGAAAAATTTTCATTTCCACCCGCACAAACTATCATTCACATATCCTAAAAATAATTTAGCAAGAATTTTAGCTAAAAAGGCTTAAAATTAAGAATTTTTAGCTAAAATAAAAAACTATTATGATGAAAGCAAAAAAACATTACGGACAAAATTTTTTAAACGATAAAAGTATTTTATCAAAAATCATCCAAGCCATACCCAAAGATACTGAAAATATAGTAGAGATTGGGCCTGGCTTAGGTGATTTGACGCAAGAGCTTTTAAAAGTTTCTCATGTAAAGGCTTATGAGATAGATGATGATCTTATACCTATTTTGCGTAAGAAATTTCAAAAAGAACTTGATTGTGGAAAATTAAATTTGCTTCATCAAGATGCAAGTAAGCTCGCATGTTTTGATGAAAAGAAGTATTTTTTGGTCGCTAATTTACCTTACTATGTCGCAAGTCATTTGATTTTGCAAGCCTTAGAGGATAAAAATTGCTCAGGTTTGATAGTAATGGTTCAAAAAGAAATGGCATTGAAATTCTGTGCTCATAGTGGAGAAAGTGATTTTTCAGCTCTTGGAGTTTTAAGTGCTATGATTTGTGAACGAGAAATACTGTTTGATGTAGAGCCTGAATGTTTTAATCCACCGCCAAAAGTAGTATCAGCAGTGATGAAAATGATTAAATTCAGAGCTTATCAGGATCTCTGTGAAATTCATGCTTTTAAAGCTTTTTTGAAAGATTGTTTTAAAGCGCCAAGAAAACAATTATTAGGGAATTTAAAAATTCATAAAGCTAAATTAACAGAGCTTTTTCAAGAGTTAAAACTCAATTTAAATTTACGCCCACATGAACTTTGCGTCGATTCATACCTTAAAATTTACGAAAAAGTAAAGGAAGAATATGAACGAAAACAACAAAGGAAATAGTGAAAATACAAACAATCCTAACTCAAATTCAAAAAACAACAAGCGCTATAAATACAGAAATCGTAGAAAAAAATTAGCCGATTCTATCAGTGAAAATTCTCAAAATTCAACTCATGAATTTTCTAACAACGAAAAGATAAATACCAAGAAAAATTCTACAAATACTCAACCTTTAGAAGGTGAAAATGTAGAAAAACCAAGTGAGAAAAAGAAAAAAAGAAATCGCAATCTTCCTTCAAAACTCACAGGTGATGAAGATTGGCAAATCGCTCTTGCAGAATGCATAGAAGCTAACCGTATTTCACATGAAAACCGCTTACACCCTTTAAAATATAATAATTCTAGCGAGCATAAAATCCGCATCACTCCTTTAGGAGGTTTAGGAGAAATTGGTGGAAATATCAGTGTTTTTGAAACCAATAAAGATGCAATTATAGTAGATATAGGTATGAGTTTTCCTGATGGAACTATGCATGGGGTAGATATTATTATCCCTGATTTTGACTATGTAAGAAAAATTAAAGATAAAATTCGTGGTATAGTGATCACTCATGCACACGAAGATCATATCGGTGCAGTGCCTTATTTCTTTAAAGAATTCCAATTTCCTATCTACGCTACACCTTTGGCTTTAGGAATGATTTCAAACAAATTTGAAGAACATGGCTTAAAAGCAGAACGCAAATGGTTTCGCCCTGTAGAAAAACGCCGTGTTTATGAGATAGGCGAATTTGATATAGAGTGGATCCACATCACGCATTCTATCATTGATGCTTCAGCACTTGCGATCAAAACAAAAGCAGGAACGATTATCCACACAGGTGATTTTAAAATTGATCAAACTCCAATCGATGGCTATCCAACAGACTTAGGACGTTTGGCACATTATGGAGAAGAAGGGGTTTTATGTCTTTTAAGCGATAGTACAAATTCGTACAAAGAAGGTTATACAAAAAGTGAAAGCTCCGTAGGGCCAACTTTTGATCAAATCTTTGCACGTACCAAAGGCAGGGTGATCATGAGTACTTTTAGTTCTAATATCCACCGCGTTTATCAAGCTATCACTTATGGTTTAAAATACGGTAGAAAAGTTTGTGTGATCGGTCGTTCTATGGAAAGAAATCTTTATACCACTATGGAATTAGGCTACATCAAACTTGATAGAAAAATTTTCATCGATGCTGATGAAGTAAGCAAATATAAAGACAATGAAGTGCTTATCGTAACTACAGGAAGTCAAGGCGAAACCATGAGTGCGCTTTATAGAATGGCAACTGATGAGCATAAATTTATAAAAATCAAACCTACAGATCAAGTGATTATTTCAGCTAAAGCCATACCAGGAAATGAAGCAAGTGTTTCTGCGGTGCTTGACTATCTTTTAAAAGCAGGAGCTAAAGTAGCGTATCAAGAATTTAGTGAAATTCATGTAAGCGGACACGCTAGTATAGAAGAGCAAAAGCTTATGCTAACCCTTACTAAGCCTAAATTTTTCCTACCAGTTCATGGAGAATACAATCACATCACCAAACACAAAGAAACAGCGATGAAGTGCGGTATCCCTGAAAGAAATATTTATCTTATGAGTGATGGCGATCAAGTAGAACTTTGCCAAAAATATGTCAAACGCATAAAAACCGTAAAAACAGGTAAAGTTTTTGTAGATAATCAAATCAACAAACAAATCGCCGATGATGTAGTTATAGATCGCCAAAAACTTGCAGATAGTGGTATAGTAGTTATTATCGCACAAATTGACAAAGCTACAAAAACACTGATCAACAAACCAAGAGTATTTAGCTATGGGCTAGTAGCTGACAAACACGATCATACTTTTAGCAAAGATATGGCTGAAGTTTTAGGACAATTTTTCATCAATGTTAAAGATGAAGTACTCAATGATCCAAGATTTTTAGAAAATCAAATCCGCCAAGTTTTAAGAAAACATATCTTTAGAAAGATTAAAAAATACCCAACCATAGTTCCAACTATTTTTGTAATGTAAAAAAGGGCAAAAACGCCCTTTTTAAGGAAGATCAAATGAGAATTAATAAATTTATATCCCATAACACCCGCTATTCACGCCGTGAAGCCGATGAACTTATCAAACAAGGCTTAGTAAAAATAAACAACAAAATTGCTCTTTTAAGCGATGAAGTTAAATTTGATGATAAAGTTTTTGTTAAAGGTAAAAGAGTACAAAAAAGAACGCAATTTAGCGTGATAATCTACCATAAACAAAAAGGTGAAATTGTCAGTAAAAAAGACGATCGTGGAAGAAAAACTATATATGATACCTTGCCAAGACAATTTAGTACTTGGCTTAGCGTAGGTAGGCTGGATTATGCAAGTGAAGGCTTACTTTTGCTTACAGATTCTCCTGTGATTGCCGATGCTTTAATGCATAGCGATTTAGAAAGAGAATACTACCTTAAAGTTAAAGGCACGGTGAGCAAACAAGTCATCGAAGCCATGCAAAATGGACTTGAGATTAAAAATGAAAAAAAAGGCGCACATGCAAAAACTAAAATTACCTCTATGAGTTTTGCTCCTTTTATAGACTTTGAAATTTTTGGATCAAGTGGAGGCTATACTAAGCTTAGAGTGGTTATAAATGAAGGTAAAAATAGAGAGCTTAGACGCTTTTTTGGACATTTTGATCTTGAAGTCATGGATCTTAAGCGTGTTGCTTTTGGGGCTTTAGATCTTGGTATGTTGAAGGCGGGAAAACATCGTTATTTAGAAAATGGCGAATATGAAAAATTAAGAGATTTTTTAAAATTTAATGAAATAAGATATTGACCATTATATGCAAAAATTTAAAAAATAATGATAATTTTTAAATTCTAAAAATTCTATTTTTATCCTTTTTAAAAGGAAAATAATAGAAAAATTTCATCAAATTCCTTGACTTTGAAAACAAGATTTTATATACTCTCATTTCAATTTTTATAAATTGGTTAGTTTTTAACTAACGAGTTCTTTTTAAAGGAAATATTATGGAAAGAATTAGGCTTAAGCTAAAAGCTTATGACCATCGAGTACTAGACAGAACAGTTGCAGCAATCGTAGAAGCTGTTAAAAGAACAGGTGCGGATATTAGAGGTCCGATACCAATGCCTACTAAAATCAAACGCTATACAGTTTTAAAATCTCCACACATTAACAAAGATTCTCGTGAGCAGTTTGAAATAAGAATTCACGCGCGTATGCTAGATATAGTGGCAGCGACTCCAGATACAGTTGATTCTTTAACGAAGCTTGATTTAGCGCCAGAAGTAAGCGTTGAAGTAAGAGCTATGGGTAAGTAAGGATAAGATATGGAATATATTGTAGAAAAAATTGGAATGAGCAGAACAATTACTAATCCAAGTATCGCTGTAACTTTACTAAGAGTTGTAAATGCAAAAGTATGTGAAGTTGAAGGTGGAAAGGCTTTAGTAGCATATCCAAAAGGTAAAGCAAGTAATAAATGTGTCGCAGGACAACAAAAAAAATACAATCTTTCTGCAGAATACAATAGATTTGCGACTTTAGAAGTAGCAAATACTGAAGCAGGAGATTTAGATGAAACTCCATTAAATGAAGCAAAAATTTTAAAAGTAAGCTTTAACACTAAAGGTAGAGGTTATAGCGGTGTTATGAAGAGACATAACTTCGCAGGGGGTCCAGCAAGTCACGGTTCTAGATTTCACAGACGCCATGGATCTATTGGTAATAGAGAATGGCCAGGTCGTGTTCAACCAGGTATGAAAATGGCAGGACACTATGGAAATACTAAAGTGACCATTAAAAACGAAGTTGTATCTTATGATGCTGAAAATAAAATTTTAGTAGTTAAAGGTGCAGTACCAGGTTATAATGGTGCTATGGGTAAAATAAGGATTGCAAAATGAGTAAAGTAGTTGTTTTAAATGATAAATTAGAAAAAGCAGGTGAACTTGATTTACCTTCAAAATATGCGGAAGTAAATCCACACAATCTTTACTTGTATGTAAAATCTTACCTTGCAAGTTTAAGAGCAAATACAGCTCATACTAAAGGTAGAAGTGATGTAAGTGGTGGTGGTAAAAAACCTTGGAGACAAAAAGGTCGTGGCGGTGCTAGAGCGGGTTCAACAAGAACTAACGTTTGGGTAGGCGGTGCGGTTGCTTTTGGTCCAACAAATGAAAGAAACTACTTCCAAAAAGTAAATAAAAAACAAAAAAGATTGGCGCTTGAAAGAGCTTTAGCAGATAAAGCAGCTAAAGGTGTGTTATTTACTGCTGATTCTTTGGCTATTGAAAGTGGTAAAACAAAAGATGCAAACGCTGTGATTAAAAAACTTGGCGTCAAAGATGCTTTAATCGTTAAAGATTTACTAGATGAAAAAACACTTTTAGCTTACAGAAATTTAGCAAATTGCTATGTAGTTGATGTAACTGAAGTAAATGCTTATTTAGTATCTGTATTTAATGCTGTTATTATGGAAAAATCAGCGTTAGAATCTATTACAAAAGAGGGATAATTATGGCAGATATTACTGATATAAAGACTATACTTTACACAGAAAAAAGTTTGAATTTGCAAGAGCAAGGTGTCGTAGTTATTCAAACTTCGCCAAAAATGACTAAAACAGGCTTAAAAGCGGTTTTAAAAGAGTATTTTGGTGTAACTCCAAAAAGCATCAATTCTTTAAGAATGGATGGAAAAGTTAAGCGTTTTAGAGGTCGTTTAGGTCAAAGAAACGATTATAAAAAATTCTATGTTAAGCTACCTGAAGGTGTTAGCTTAGAAAGTATGGAGGCTTAAGATGGCAATTAAAACTTATAAACCATATACTCCAAGTAGAAGATATATTACAGGTTTAAGCTCTGAAGATATTACAGCAAAACCAAGTGTACGCTCTTTACTTGTGAAACTTCCAGCACACGCAGGACGCAATAGCTACGGAAGAATTACAAGTCGTCATAAAGAAGCAGGAGCGAAAAAACTTTACAGAATTATCGATTTTAAACGTCGCAAATTTGGTATAGAAGGAAAAGTAGAAGCGATCGAATACGATCCATATAGAAATTGTAGAATTGCTTTGATTTCTTATAAAGATGGTGAAAAAAGATATATTCTTCAACCACGCGGACTCAGTGTTGGTGATATCGTTGCAGCTGCTGAAAGTGGACTTGATATAAAACCAGGTAATGCAATGAAACTTAAAAACATTCCTGTGGGTACTATTGTTCATAATGTTGAGTTAAAGCCAGGCAAAGGTGGTCAAATGATCCGCTCAGCAGGAGCTTATGCGCAACTTATGGGTAAAGAAGAAAAATATGTTATCTTAAGACTTGCAAGCGGTGAAATGAGACAAGTTCTAGCTGAATGTATGGCAAGTATAGGCGAAGTAGGTAACGAAGAATGGGCAAATGTGACTATCGGTAAAGCAGGTAGAAATCGCCATAGAGGTATCCGCCCACAAACTCGTGGTTCAGCTATGAACCCAGTAGATCACCCGCACGGTGGGGGTGAAGGTAAGAAAAATTCAGGCCGTCATCCAGTAACTCCATGGGGTAAACCAACCAAAGGTGCGAAAACTCGTCGTAAAAAAGCTAGCGATAAGCTAATAATTTCAAGAAGAAAAGGAAAGTAAGATGGCTAGATCACTAAAAAAAGGTCCTTTTGTTGACGATCATGTAATGAAAAAAGTCATCGCTGCTAAAAAGGCTAATGATAATAAACCTATTAAAACTTGGTCTAGAAGAAGTACTATCATTCCTGATATGATAGGTTTAACTTTCAATGTTCATAATGGCAAAAGTTTTATTCCCGTTTATATCACTGAAAATCATATCGGTTATAAACTTGGCGAATTTGCTCCAACACGCACATTTAAAGGCCATAAAGGTTCTGTGCAAAAGAAAATTGGTAAGTAAGGGATAAGATATGAGTAAAGCATTAATTAAATTCATAAGATTATCTCCAACTAAAGCAAGATTGATTGCTAGAGAAGTTCAGGGGATGAATGCAGAATTAGCTATGGCTAGTTTAAAATTTATGCCAAACAAGGGTGCCAAATATATCGCAAATGCAATTTCAAGTGCAGTAGCAAACGGCGGTTTTGAAGCGAACGAAGTAGTGGTAAAAAGTTGTCGTGTAGATGCTGGTGCTGTATTAAAAAGATTTAGACCACGTGCTAGAGGAAGTGCAAGCCGTATTAGAAAACCTACTTCACATATCTTAGTAGAAGTAGCGAAAGCGGAAGTTAAAACTGAAGCAAAAAAAGCAGTAGCTAAAAAAACTCCTGTTAAAAAAACAAGTACTAAAAAAGTAACGGCAGAAAAGGAAAGCTAATGGGACAAAAAGTAAATCCAATCGGTCTAAGACTAGGAATTAATAGAAACTGGGAATCAAGATGGTTTCCAACTAAGGCAAATTTAGTGGAAAATATCGGTGAAGATTACAAAATCAGAGCTTTCTTAAAAAGAAAACTTTATTATGCGGGAATCAGCCAAATTTTAGTAGAAAGAACTGCTAAAAAGCTTCGCGTAACTGTTGTAGCTGCAAGACCAGGTATTATCATTGGTAAAAAAGGTAGCGATGTTGATAATTTAAGAAAAGAATTGCAAGATTTAATCGGTAAAGATGTAAATATCAACATCAAAGAAGAAAGAAAAGCGGGTGCTTCAGCTCAACTTGCTGCTGAAAGCGTTGCAACTCAACTTGAAAAAAGAATCGCTTTTAGAAGAGCAATGAAAAAAGTAATTCAAGGCGCACAAAAAGCAGGTGCTAAAGGGATTAAAGTTTCAGTTTCTGGTCGTTTAGGCGGTGCTGAAATGGCAAGAACTGAATGGTATCTTGAAGGTCGTGTGCCACTTCATACTTTAAGAGCAAAAATCGATTACGGTTTTGCAGAAGCTAGAACTACTTATGGAAACATAGGTGTTAAAGTTTGGATCTTTAAAGGTGAAGTATTGCAAAAAGGCTTACAAACTGAAAAAACAGAAGAAAGTGCTCCAGCTAAAAAGCAAAGACGCACAAGAAGGAGTAAATAATCATGTTAATGCCAAAAAGAACTAAATATCGCAAAATGATGAAAGGGCGTAACAGAGGTTATGCTAATCGTGGAACTGAATTTACTTTTGGTGAATTTGCATTAAAAGCAACTGAAGCAGGACGCATTAATTCACGCCAAATTGAAGCAGCTCGTATCGCATTAACTCGTTTTGTTAAAAGACAAGGTAAAACTTGGATTAGAGTTTTTCCAGATAAACCTTTAACTAAAAAACCTTTAGAAACTCGTATGGGTAAAGGTAAAGGTGCAGTTGAGGAATGGGTAATGAATATCAAGCCAGGTCGTATTATTTATGAAATGGCAGGTGTGAGCGAAGAAATGGCTAGAGAAGCATTGACTTTGGCTATGCATAAACTACCATTTAAAACTAAGTTTGTTACAAGAGAGAGCCAAAATGAAATATACTGAGATTAAAGACAAAACAGCAGCTGAGCTTGCAACAATGCTAAAAGAAAAAAAGGTGCTTTTATTCACTTTAAAACAAAAGCTAAAAACAATGCAACTTACTAATCCAAAAGAGATTAGCGAAGTTAGAAAAGACATTGCTAGAATCAATACAGCAATTAACGCTTTAAAATAAGGATAAAAAATGGCATTTAAAAGAGAAATACAAGGCGTTGTTGTGAAAATCGCAGGTGAGAAAACAGCGAGTATTTTGGTTGAAAGAAAAGTGGTTCATCCAAGATATAGAAAAATTGTTAAACGCTTTAAAAAATATCTAATTCATGATGAGAGAAATGAAGTTAAAGTGGGAGATACCGTTGTGGCGGTTGAATGTAGACCACTTTCTAAAAGAAAATCATTTCGCTTAAAATCTGTATTAGCTACAGGAGTTGAGTAATGATTCAAAGTTTTACAAGACTTGCAGTTGCTGACAATAGCGGTGCAAAAGAATTAATGTGTATTAAAGTTTTAGGTGGTAGTAAAAGAAGATATGCTACTGTAGGCGATGTAATTGTTGCATCTGTAAAAAAAGCTTTACCAAATGGTAAGGTAAAAAAAGGTCAAGTAGTAAAAGCAGTTATCGTTAGAACTAAAAAAGAAATTCATAGAGATAATGGTTCTTTGATTCGTTTTGATGAAAATGCTGCAGTTATTCTTGATAACAAAAGAGAACCTATCGGAACTCGTATCTTTGGGCCAGTGGGTAGAGAAGTTAGATATGGTGGCTTTATGAAAATTGTTTCACTAGCACCGGAGGTATTATAATGGCGGTTAAATTAAAGATTAAAAAAGGTGATAGCGTTAAGGTTATCACAGGTGATGACAAAGGTAAGACAGGTAAAGTGTTAGCAGTATATCCAAAAACACTTAAAGTAGTTGTTGAGGGATGTAAGATTGCTAAAAAAGCTATAAAACCTAGCGAGAAAAACCCAAATGGTGGTTTTATCAATAAAGAAATGCCAATGGATATTTCCAATGTGGCAAAAGTTCAGGAGTAAGCGATGATGAGATTGAAAGAAAAATACAATCAAAGCATCAAACCTGCTTTGGTAAAAGAATTTGATATTAAAAATCCTATGCTTATCCCTGCGATAGAAAAAATCGTTATTAGCGTAGGTGCGGGTGAGCTTGCTAAAGATCAAAAAGTATTGCAAAATGTTGCAGATACTATTTCTTTGATAGCAGGACAAAAGGCTGTGATTACTAAAGCTAAAAAATCAGTTGCAGGATTTAAAGTGCGTGAAGGTTTTCCTGTAGGTGTAATGGTAACTTTAAGAAAAGAAAATATGTTTGCTTTTCTTGATAAATTAATTTCTATTGCTTTACCAAGAGTGAAAGACTTTAGAGGTTTAAGTAGAGATGGTTTTGATGGAAGAGGAAATTACAATTTCGGTCTTGATGAGCAGTTGATGTTCCCAGAAGTTGAGTATGATAAAATTTTAAGAACTCATGGTATGAACATTTCTATAGTTACAACAGCACAAAACGATAAAGAGGCACAAAAGTTGTTAGAACTTATCGGTGTGCCATTTACAAAAGGAAAGTAAGATGGCTAAAAAATCAATGATTGCAAAAGCGGCACGCAAACCTAAATTCAAAGTAAGAGGCTATACAAGATGCCAAATTTGTGGGCGTCCGCATTCGGTTTATAGAGATTTTGGAATTTGTAGAGTTTGCCTAAGAAAAATGGGTAATGAAGGCTTGATTCCAGGTCTTAAAAAAGCAAGCTGGTAAGGAAATAAAATGATAAATGATATAATTTCAGATTCACTAACAAGAATTCGCAATGCCGGAATGAGAAAGCTTGAAACAACCAAGCTTTTGCATTCTAAAGTTGTTGAAGCTTTAGTTGGAATTTTCCAAGCTAAAGGGTATATTGAAAGTTTTAATGTTATCGAAGAAGATAAAAAGAAATTTATCAATGTAGTTTTAAAATACGATGAAAAAGGTAAAAGCGTTATTAACGAACTTAAAAGAGTTTCTAAACCAGGTCGTCGTGTTTATAAGGGTAAAGAAGAAATTAAAAGATTTAAAAACGGTTACGGTACTATCGTAGTTAGCACAAGTCGTGGCGTTTTAGCAAATGATGAAGCTTATAAAGCAGGTGTTGGCGGCGAAATTTTATGTACCATTTGGTAAAAATCTGCTTTTTATGGCATTGGGTATCCATTCTTTTAAAAAAGTAGAAATATCCTAGACAAATAAAAAGGAAAAATATGTCTCGTATAGGTAAACAACCAATCGCTATCCCTAGTGGAGTAGAGGTTAAACTAGAAGGAAATTTGCTTAAATTTAAAAAAGGAAATTTAGTAAAAGAGCTTGATACAAAAGCAAATGTAAATGTTGAGATTAAAGATAATAACATTCTTTTCTCTCCTAAAGGTGAAGATAGACAAAGTAGAGCATATTGGGGAACTTATAGAGCTTTAGCTTACAATATCATTGTAGGCTTAACTCAAGGTTTTTCAAAAACTCTTGAAATCAACGGAGTGGGTTATAAAGCTGCTTTAAAAGGCAAAGTTTTAGAATTAAGCCTTGGTTTTTCACATCCTATCAACTATGATATTCCAGAAGGAATTGAAATCACTGTGGATAAAAACAATGTTATCATTAAAGGAAGCGATAAACAAGTAGTAGGACAAGTTGCTGCTCAAATTCGTGAATTTAGACCACCTGAGCCATATAAAGGAAAAGGCGTTAAGTATTCTGATGAACGCATTATCCGCAAAGCTGGTAAGACATCTAAAAAGTAAGGATAGGCAATGAGAGCAAATGTACTAAAAAGAAAACTAACTTTAAGAATTAAAAGAAAAAAAAGAATTAGAGCAAAAATTTCAGGATGTGAAAACTTCCCAAGAATTTCTGTTTTTAAATCAAATAGAACTCTTTATATCCAAGCGATTGATGATGTTAAAGCTGTAACTTTAGCAGCAGTAGATGGACGCAAACTTGGCGTTAAAGCAAACAAAGAAGGTGCTAAAAAAATCGCTACTGAATTTGCTAAAGTTTTAAAAGCTAAGCAAATAGAACAAGCTGTGTTTGATAGAAATGGTTATGTATATCACGGAGTAATTGCAGCATTAGCTGAATCTTTAAGAGAAAATGGTATTAGGCTATAAGGGGTAAATCGATGGAAAAATATAATAGAGAAGAATTTGAAGAAGTAATCGTCGATATCGGCAGAGTTACTAAGGTTGTTAAAGGTGGTAGAAGATTTAGATTTACTGCTTTAGTTATTGTTGGAAACCGCAAAGGTTTAGTAGGTGTTGGTTATGGCAAGGCTAAAGAAGTTCCTGATGCTATTCGCAAAGCAGTTGATGATGCATTTAAAAATATCGTTGAAGTAAAAACTAAAGGATCAACTATTGCTCACGATGTTGAAGTAAAATACAACGCAAGTAGAATTTTACTTAAACCAGCTAGCGAAGGTACGGGAGTTATCGCGGGTGGTTCTACTCGTCCTATCGTAGAGCTTGCGGGTATTAAAGATATCTTAACTAAGTCTTTAGGTTCAAATAACTCAGCTAACGTGGTTCGTGCTACAATCAAAGCTTTAACAATGCTAAAAGGATAAGAAGATGAATTTGACAAAAGCAGCGGGATCAACGCATAAAACCAAAAGAATAGGCCGTGGCCAAGGAAGTGGAATGGGTAAAACCGCCACTAAAGGGGGCAAAGGTCAAACCGCTAGAAAGGGTTATAATGAAAAAAGAGGTTTTGAAGGAGGTCAGCAACCTCTTCAAAGAAGATTACCAAAAGTTGGTTTTACTTCTAAAATCGCAAAACCTTATGTGATTAATGTTGAAAAAATCACAGCCGTAAAAGAGCTTAATGAAATTACAATTGAAAGCATCAAAAGCGTTCATAAAATTTCAAAGTCTGTTACTAAAATTAAATTAATCGGTGCAAGTGCAAAAGACTTAGCATCAAAAATTAAAGACGAGAATATCAGCGTCACCGGATCAAAATAATGAATAAGGCATTGACGAATAAGATTTTAATCACCTTAGCTTTCTTGTTTGCTTATAGGGTTCTGGCTTATGTGCCAGTTCCTGGCGTCAATGCTGATGTGATTGCGGAATTTTTTAACAATAATCAAAACAATGCTTTGGGTTTATTTAATGTTTTTAGTGGTGGGGCAGCAGAACGCTTTTCTATCATTTCTTTAGGTATTATGCCTTATATTACTGCTTCGATTATCATGGAGCTTTTAGCAGCTACTTTCCCAAATATCGGTAAAATGAAAAAAGAACGCGATGGTATGCAAAAATATATGCAAATTATCCGTTATGCAACTATAGTAATCACTTTAGTTCAAAGTATCGGTGTGGCTATAGGACTTCAAAGTTTACATGGAAGAGGTGGAGCAGGCGCTATAATGATAGAAAATTTAAATATGTTTATTGCGCTTTGTGCAATTTCTATGCTCGCAGGAACTATGCTTTTGATGTGGATAGGTGAACAAATCACACAAAGAGGTATAGGAAATGGTATTTCTTTGATTATTTTTGCAGGTATTGTTTCAGGAATTCCAAGAGCTATTTCGGGTACAGTAGGACAGATAAATTCAGGCGAAATGAATTTCTTAACCGCTTTTGTTATCCTTGCTTTGATTTTAATCACTATTGGCGTGATTATATATGTAGAGCTTGGAGAAAGAAGAATTCCTATTTCTTACTCGCGTAAAGTAGTAATGCAAAATCAAAATAAGCGTATTATGAACTATATTCCAATTAAAATCAATTTAAGTGGAGTTATTCCGCCGATTTTTGCTAGCGCTATTTTAATGTTTCCTACGACTATTTTGCAAACAAGTACAAATCCGTATTTGCAAGCTATCAATGACTTTTTGAATCCAAATGGTTATTTATTTCATGTTTTGACTTTCTTGTTTGTAATTTTCTTTGCGTATTTTTATGCTTCTATAGTATTTAATGCTAAGGATATAGCGGAAAATCTTAAAAAACAAGGGGGTTTTATCCCTGGAATTCGTCCAGGCGAAGGGACAGCAAATTATCTTAATGAAGTAGCTTCTCGTCTTACTTTATCGGGTTCTATTTATTTAGGACTTGTAGCAACCTTGCCTTGGGTTTTGGTTAAATTCATGGGTGTACCTTTTAATTTTGGAGGTACTTCTGTATTGATTGTAGTTCAAGTTGCATTGGATACAATGAGAAAAATTGAAGCTCAAATTTATATGAATAAATACCAAACCTTAAATGCAATAGGTTTATAAACTTAACACAAGGAGGAGATATCTCTCTTTGTGTTTTATACTTTCTATAAAAAGCGATTTTTCATCTTTGTTTTAAAAATAAAAATACAATACAAACTATAAAATTTAAAATAGCCCATATTAAAAACGCATCAACAAGTCCTAATTGTCTTACTATAGGCTGAGAGATAATCGGGCTTAAGAATTGCCCTAAAAATATACAACTAGCTAAAATTCCATAAGCTCTAGCTCGTGCATTTTCAGGACAGATTGAAAAAAGATAAGCAGTGTTATTTACAAGCATGATACCTCCACCCATTCCAAGCAAGGCTAAAGCAAATAAAACAGCGATAAAATCATCGATCAAAAAGAGTATCAAAAAAGAACAGCCCACAATGAATAAAGTAGCAATATAAATCATTTTAATACTTAAAAAACGCATGATATATTTGTAACTTAGAGAAAAAATACCATAACAAAGTGCAGAAATTGACATTGAAATCCCTATAAATTTAGGATCTAAGCCTAGATGCTCTTCTATATAATAAGGAAGTTGTGTAGGGGATATATAATAAACCACCATGATAAAAAATCCTATAAAATAAATAGGAAAAAATTTCCAGTAATTAGTTTTTTCTTCTATCTTTGTATGATTGTAAAATTTAAATTTTCTTGGCTCAAAAGATAAATCATGGCTATGAGGGTGATTAAATTTCCAAGCCCATAAACCAAAAAAGGATAGCGCCAAGAATAACTTGAAACAAAGCCCGCTATAGAGATAAACACTGCACCCCCTACCGCACAAAAAAATCCTTGAAGACTTAAAGCATTTTCTCTACGGTTAAAGCCACCATGACTATAATAATCTCCCAGCAAAGCCGAAGCACCCGTCATTATAAAAGCCGTTGCCATCCCAAAAATAGCTCTTGAAGTGAGTATAGCATAAATATCATTTAAGAAAAAGCCACTTACTCCAGCAAGTGTCCAAACAATCATTGCAGGAAAAACAAATTTTAATTTACCCAGTTTATCCATTAAAATTCCTGCAAAAGGAGATAAAATCACAACGAAAATAGCAGGTAGGGTTAATACTAAACGCACTAAAATATCAAGATGTGCTAGGGTAAAATTTGTTTGCATATTTGCACCTGATTGGATTAAAATATCTTCAAAATGTCTATTGATTGCAGGCAGTGCTGATGAGATTACCACACTTCCTAGCATAGTCATTGCCGCCATGGAAAATACTGCGATTTTAAAGCCTGATTTTTCTGTGATCTCAACCATTTTTTTATCTAATTTTGTATCATTGGGGTGAAATTTATAAGATTTTTTCTTCATATTTGAACCTTTTTAGTTTTATTATACTCAAAAAATTTTCTTTTGTATTTAAAATTACTTCTATTTGTAATTTATACTCCTGTTTTTCATTTGTATAGATAAAATATCTTTCATTATAAGTAGAATTTCAAAAATTTTTAGCTAAATTCAGCTTTTAATTTTTTATAGAAATTATTTATCTTTAATTATTAATAGTATTTTTAATGAAATTTACAAAGGCAGTAGCAAATGAAAAAAAATTTGATCATAGTCGAATCTCCTGCAAAAGCAAAAACTATAGGCAATTTTTTGGGCAAAGAATATGAAGTCATAGCTTCTAAAGGGCATATAAGAGATTTACCTAAATCAAGTTTTGGTATAAAAATAGAAAATGATGAATTTATCCCTGAGTATAGAATCACAAGCGATCATAGTGTTTTAGTTAAAGAACTTAAGGAAAAAGCAAAGGGAGCAAAAGAGATTTATTTAGCAACCGATGAGGATAGAGAAGGAGAGGCTATAGCCTATCATATTGCAAAAGCTATAGGCAAAGATGAAAATGTCTTACCGCGTATCGTTTTTCATGAGATTACCAAAAATGCTATCGAAAATGCTTTAAAAAATCCTAGAAAACTTGATATGAATTCTGTTAATGCTCAGCAAACTAGGCGTTTATTAGATCGTATTGTAGGATATAAATTAAGTCCTTTGCTAGGGCAAAAAATTCAAAGAGGCTTAAGCGCGGGCCGTGTTCAAAGTGCGGCTTTAAAGATTATCGTTGATCGTGAGAAAGAAATTCGTGCTTTTGTTCCTTTGGAATATTTTAGTATAGATATGATATTTCAAAAGGATTTAAATGCAGAACTTGTCGAATTTGATAAAGCAAAGATAGAAAAGCTTACTCTTACAAATAAAGATCGTGCAAAGCTTGTTTTTGAAGCGTGTAAAAATGAAAATTATGCTATAAGCGATATAGAAAGCAAAGAAAGAAAAATTGCTCCACCTCCACCTTTTATGACTTCAACCTTACAACAAAGCGCAAGCAATCGTTTGGGATTTAACCCTAAAAAAACTATGATGATAGCTCAAAAACTTTATGAGGGAGTAAATACTCATGAGGGTGTGATGGGGGTTATTACTTATATGAGAACCGATAGTTTAAATTTAGCCAAAGAAGCAGTAGAAAATGCAAGAAAATTCATACAAGCAAATTTTGGCAAAGACTATCTTCCAACCAAAGCAAATGTTTATACTACAAAAGCTAAAGGCGCACAAGAAGCTCACGAAGCTATACGCCCTACTAATTTAAATTTTACTCCAGAAATCGCAGCTAAATTTTTAGATAAAGACGAGTTAAAGCTCTATACGCTTATCTATAATCGTTTTTTAGCTTGTCAGATGAATCCTGCTATCTCTCAAACTCAAAATGTTTTTGTAAAAAATGACAGAGCAGTGTTTAAGATAAGTGGTAGGAAAATTCTTTTTGATGGGTATTATAAAGTTTATGGTGATATGGATAAGGATAAAATTTTACCAAATTTTAAAATAGGTGAAAATTTAAAAATACAAAATTTAGAAATGAACTCACATTTTACAGAACCTCCTTCAAGATATTCCGAAGCTGGACTTGTGAAAAAACTTGAAAGCTTAGGCATAGGTCGCCCTTCAACTTATGCGCCGACTATTTCTATACTCACAAGCCGTGATTATGTAAAAATCGATAAAAAACAACTCATTCCTAGTGAAGTCGCTTTTAGTGTAACTGAAGTGCTTGAAAAGAATTTCAGTGATATAGTAGATAGTAAATTTACTTCAAATCTTGAAAATACTTTAGATGAGATTGCAGAAGATAAAGCTAATTGGCAAGAAACTTTGAAAGAATTTTATTATCCCTTTATGAGGAAGGTTGAAGAAGGAAAAACAAAAATTGCAAGCCAAAAAACGGTGACTAAATTGGGTGAAAATTGCCCTGATTGTGGTGGTGAACTTGCGATTAGAAAAGGGCGTTTTGGAGAATTTGTAGCTTGTTTAAATTTTCCAAAATGCAAATACTCAAGAAATTTAAAAAATGAAAGCAAGAATGAAGCTGAAGTAAGTGTTAGCAAGGCTAAAGCAAAGGGCATAGGCATTACTTGTCCAAGTTGCAAAGAGGGTGAGATAGTAGAGCGCCTTTCAAAACGCGGTAAATTTTATGGTTGTAGTGCTTATCCAAAATGTAATTTTATAAGTAAATATAAACCAAGCGATGAAAAATGTGAGGAATGTGGAGAAAATTTAGTGATAAAAGAGCTAAAAAAAGGCACATTCTTAGAATGTTTAAAATGCAAAATTAAAAAAGAAATAAAGGATTAATCATGCAAATCATGCTTTGTGCTATTTCAAATATAGCCAGTGGAAATTGTTCTGAAGATTGCAAATACTGCACCCAAAGCGCTCATGTAAAAACAGATATTCAAAAATATCGTCGTAAAGAACTTTCACAAATCGTTTTAGAAGCAAAAATGGCAAAGAAAAATGAAGCCTTGGGTTTTTGTTTGGTTACAGCAGGACTTGGGCTTGATGATGAAAAGCTTGAGTATGTTTGTGAGGCTGCTAAGGCTGTGCAAAAAGAAGTGCCTAATTTGCTTTTAATTGCCTGTAATGGTATGGCAAGCGTGGAACAACTCAAAGAACTTAAAAAAGCAGGAATTTTTTCTTATAATCACAATCTTGAAACTTCTAAGGAATTTTTTCCACAAATTTGCACCACTCATACTTGGGAAAGTAGATTTCAAACCAATTTAAACGCTAAAGAAGCAGGACTTATGCTTTGTTGTGGTGGAATTTATGGTATGGGTGAGAGTGAAGAAGATAGACTAAGTTTTAGAAAATCTTTGCAAGAATTACAGCCTTTTTCAACGCCTATTAATTTTTTTATAGCCAATGAAAATTTAAAACTACAAGTTCCAAAATTAAGTGCTGATGAGGCTTTAAAAATTATAAGTGATACTAAAGAAGCTTTGCCTAATACTGTGGTTATGGTAGCAGGAGGTCGTGAGGTGGTATTGCAAGAAAGACAATATGAAATTTTTAAAGCAGGTGCAGGTGCTATTGTAATAGGAGATTATCTTACTACAAAAGGTGAAGAACCAAGTCGTGATATAGTAAAACTTAAAGAAATGGGATTTACTTTTGCATCCGAGTGTCATTGATTCACAGGGTTTAATTGATCTACAAATTCTTATTGTTATAGCTTTATGTTTACTATTTTCTCCACATATAGCTAAAATTTTGCGCTTACCGATTTCAGCTACTGAAATCATTTTGGGCGCACTTATGGCGTATTTTGGTTTTATAGGTAAGAGTGAAAATTTTACTATTTTAGCTAATGTGGGTTTTTATTATCTTATGTTTATAGCGGGTATGGAAGTCAATTTGCGCGCTTTTTTTAATATGGATAAAGAAATTGCCAAAAAAAGCTTTTTTTATATCATATTGCTTTATTCTTTTTCATCGGCTATAGTATGGGTTTTTGAACTTTCTTTCGTGTTTGTTTTGATTATTCCGGTTATGAGCGTGGGGCTTTTATCCTTGCTTTATAAGGACTTTGGTAAAGAGTGTTACTGGCTTAATACAGCTATGATAGTAGCAACATTAGCTGAGGTTGTTTCCATAGTGCTTTTAACCATAGCTGGAGCTTTTTTACGCGAGGGGACAAATATTATCGATGTAGTACAAAGCATTTTATATCTTAATATATTTTTAGGGCTTTGTTTGCTTGGTTTTAAAGTTTTAGGTGTGCTTTTTTGGTGGTATCCCCAACTTAAAGTCGTGCTGATGCCTTGGGAAGATAAAAATGAAAAAGATATAAGATTTTGTATGGCAATTTTTATTTTGATTATCGTGGCTATGATTATTACAAAGCTTGAAATCGTTTTAGGCTCTTTTATTGCAGGTTCTTTTATCGCAACTTTTTTTGACCATAAAAAGGATTTAGAGCATAAACTTTCTAGTTTTGGGCATGGTTTTTTAATTCCGATTTTTTTTATCCATATAGGAACTACTTTCGATCTTAAAATGATTTTAGAATATGAAATCGTATTTGATGCTATTTTGCTGATGTTTGTGATGGTAGGTTTGAGAATTTTGTGTGCCAGTGTTTTTTGGAAAAAAATTGGCTTTCAAAATATGGTTTTATTTGGACTGAGTCACTCTATGCCTTTGACTCTTCTTATCGCTACTGCTACGCTAGGATATTCAGGAAAAGTTATCAGCGAAGAACTTTATTCGGCGCTAATTTTAACAGCTTTATTTGAAGCTATTGTTGTGATGAGTGCGATTAAATTTATTTCAAATATTAAAAAGTAATCTAAATAACACAGGTTACTTTTTTACTCAAAAAGGTTAATGAATTTTAAAATTATTGACAATGAAAAAGTTGAAAATCGCCTTTTTTAGCTAGAATTACTAAAAGTAAAGATTAAAAAAGGAGCAAAAATGTCAAATTCTGTTACTGTAACTGACAATAGAAATGGTAAAAGCTACGAATTCCCTATATATGATGGTACTACTGGTCCAAGTGTTGTGGATATGGGGAGTTTTTATAAACAAACAGGAATGTTTGCTTATGATGAAGGTTTAACTTCTACAGCTACTTGTAAATCAAAAATTACTTATATTGATGGTGAAGAGGGTGTTTTAATGCACCGTGGCTATCCTATAGAATGGCTTGCTGAAAATAAACTTTTTTTAGATGTAGTGCATCTTTTACTCTATAAAGAACTTCCAAGCAATGAAAGACTTGAAGCATTTAGATATGAGCTTAAAAAACGCTCTTATATACATGAGGGTATGCATCGTCTTTTTGATTCTTTCCCTGATAATGCTCACCCTATGGCCGTTTTACAAGGCGCTGTTTCATCTCTTAGTGCTTTTTATCCTGATCATTTAAATATGAATGTTAGAGAAGAGTACATGGAAATGGCTGCTAGAGTTGTAGCAAAAATTCCTACTATAGTAGCCGCTGCTTATCGTTATAAAAATGGTTTTCCTATGGCTTATCCTAATTTAGATCGTGGATTTACTGAGAACTTTTTATATATGTTAAGAACCTATCCTTATGATCATGTTGAGCTTAAACCTATAGAAGTAAAAGCACTCGATACTGTATTTATGCTTCATGCAGATCATGAACAAAATGCTTCTACTTCTACTGTTCGTGCCGTAGGTTCTACTCATGCGCATCCTTATGCATGTATTTCAGCAGGTATTGGAGCGCTTTGGGGTCATGCTCATGGAGGTGCAAATGAAGGCGTTATTAGAATGCTTGAGGAAATAGCTACTGTTGATAGGGTGGATGAATTTATAAAAAGAGCAAAAGATAAAAATGACCCATTCCGCTTGATGGGCTTTGGGCATAGGGTTTATAAAAATTTTGATCCGCGTGCAAAAGTACTTAAAAAGCTTCGTGATCAATTAATCGATGAGTTAGGTATTGATACGAATTTGATTAAGGTGGCAACTCGTATAGAAGAGATTGCCTTGCAAGATGATTATTTTATACAAAGAAATCTTTATCCAAATGTAGATTTTCATAGCGGCTTAATTTTAAAAGCTCTAGGAATTCCAAATGAAATGTTTGCAACGCTTTTCGTGATCGGACGTACACCAGGCTGGATAGCACAATGGATAGAGCAAAAAGAGCAAGAAACACTAAAAATTGTTCGTCCAAGACAGCTTTACCTTGGAGAAACCAGTAAAATTTAAATGATTGTGTGAAATTAACTTTTTCACACAAACTTCTTATATAATTTCAAAAGAATATTTTGAAAGTCTTACAATGTTTAAACTCGATAATTTACTAAAAACCGCCATAGATGCCAGTAATGAAGCCTCTAAAGCTATTTTAAAAGAAAGAAAAAACCTACAAATTTGGCAAAAACAAGATCAAAGCCCCTTAACATCAGCCGATCTTGCTTCAAATGAAATTTTAAACGATATTTTAGGAAAAACAGATATTAAAATTTTATCTGAAGAAGGTTTGCTAAGTCAGGAAGAAAGTAAAAATTTGCAAAGTTATTGGCTTATTGATCCGCTTGATGGTACAAGTGGGTTTTTAAAAGGTAGTGATGAATTTTGCATTATGATCAGTTTGATTCATGAAGATAGACCTATTTTAGCTCTTATAAAAAATCCTTCAAAAGGCGATATTTTTTACGCTCATCAAAATACTAGAGTTTATAAAAATGATAAAATTTTAGATATAAGCGAACAAGATTTTATAGACAATCAATCTAAAGCTCTTTTAAGTGTTAATCATCTTAGTAAAGAGGATGAAAATTTTGCTAAAAAACACAATTTGACGCCTATTAACATAGGATCAGGGCTTAAATTTTGTGCTATTTTGGAAGGTAGAGCAGGGGTTTATAAGCGTTTTGAGAAGTTAAATAGTTGGGATATTGCAGCTGGAGATTTTTTAGTCAATCAAAAGGGTGGTTTTATGGGAACCTTTTCTAAGGAAATGATTTTATATTCCCCTTTAAATTATAAGTGCGAGCCTTTTATTTGTGTTTCTAAAAAAAGTTTTTTAAATATATATACATAAAAACAGCATATAATTTTAAAATCTTAAAGGATAAAAATGAAAATTTTTCTTATTTTATTTATGAGTATTTTGTTAAATTCTAGTCTTTTTGCAAATAATTTTTCGCAAAAAAAAATCATTAAACTAGAACAGCAAGAAAGTTTTGAAATCATAGATCTTCAACAAAATGTTGAAAAACAAAACTTAGATCAGCAAAAAGGGATTTTTGATAGCTCTAGTTTGATGAGTAAGAAAGAAAGCATTCGTAAAGATAATGATGTTGATTTTGCTATAGCTATGAGTTTTAGGCAAAATTTTGGCTATGCTTTGGATGGTTTTAACATAAGTGCTAAAGAATTTTCTACTCTTTTTGCTAAAAATTTAGTGGATAATTTAAGATTAAATTTTGTAAATTCAGCTGCAAACGGTGTTTATCAAGATTTAAGAACTTTAGCTCGTTTTAGTCCTAAAGACTCTAAATTGCTTAATGTATCTCCTTTTTTAAAAAAAGAAAAAGACAAAAGTCAAATTTATGCCAAATTTACAGACTATCTTGTGGTGGTAAATTTAGATGATTTTTATGTAAATATCACAAATTATTTTGTTGCAATAACCAAAAATGCAGTAGCTAATATTAACTTCAAAGTTGTTTCTACAAGTAATGGTAAAATACTCACATCAAAAAATGTAAGATTAAATTTTGCACTTCATGCACAAGATCCTAGGGTAAATTATCAAAAACTTGTAAATCAAATGCCAAATATGCTTGCTGAAGTTATAAACAAAGAGTTAGAAAAATTAAATTTAACAGTGCAATAAAAATTTAATCGTTGATTTGCCTAATGCGATCTTGTAGCTCTTCTATGCTTAAAAATTCTTGTCTTAATTCCTTTGCGATTTCATGCGCAGTTATAGGATCAAGACTTGATAAAATTCTTTTAAGCTCGTAAGTGATTTGCCATTTAGTCATTTCTTCTAGGTTGATATTTATTTGCATGAATTATCCTTTTATCGTAAGAAAAAATTGTCTGATTGTAGCGTGAATTTGATTAAAAAATGCTATCTTTTTAAAAACATATATTAAAGAAAGAAGTAGAAATTTAATTTAAATGATAATCACTTCTTCTTCTAATTTTATGCCAAATTCCTCAAAAACCTTTTTTTTAGCAAGTTCGATAAGAAAAATAGCATCATCAAAACTTGCATTTTTTTTATTGATCAAAAAATTTGCATGCTTGTCGCTTAACATCGCATCTCCTTTGCTAAAGCCTTTAAGTCCTACAGCCTCAATGAGTCTTCCTGCAAAATCTCCTTTTGGATTTTTAAAGATAGAGCCAAAGCTTGCTCCGCTAGGTTGATTGTTTCTTGCATTTTTTAAATTCTCATCTTTTATCTTATCAAAACCAAAACCGAGTTTAAATTCAGCCCAAAAAAAGGGCATATTTAAAGGGCAAAAGCGGTAACTAAAATCAATATTTTCGCGTAAAATTTCACCTTTTGAAGTGGCAATTTTGACTAAATTCTGACTGATGCACTCATCTTTAAGCCCCGCATTCATTTTTAAAAGTCCACCAAGCGTACCAGGAATTTTGCTAAGGTATTCAAAACCATAAAGATTATTTTCTTTGGAAAAACGATACATTTGACTTGCTTTTGTCTTACAACCTATGCGAAGATGTAAAAAGTCTTTATTTTGCTCTAAAATTTCAATAAAATTAAAATTATCGCTTAAAATTCCTATATTTTTAGGCTTAGGGCTTATAAGGAGATTGTTCGCACCGCCTATTAAAAAGCCATCAAATTCGCGAATTTGTTCTAAAACTTCGACCTCAAATTCGCCTCCAATCTTTACAGATGAATATTTCTTAAAATCGATAATCATTTGATAAAAGTTGGAATTTGATTTAAAATATTTTCGGTAAAATCAATCATTGTCGTAGTCATCCAAGGCATTAAAAAGATGATGACTATTACTACTAAGATGATTTTAGGCACAAAAGAAAGCGTCATTTCATTAATCTGTGTTGTAGCCTGAAAGATACTGATAATAAGCCCCGCGATAAGCCCCGCTAAAAGCATGGGCAAAGAAAGCAAAAGTGTGATTTTAAAGGTTTGCACTCCAAGAGCAACCAAGGTGCTTTCATCCATTTTAATCCTTTTTAAGAATTTCTAAATTCTTCATACTCGCTCGGGATAAGATAATCCTTAGCATGTATGATTTTATCATAAAATTTATAATCATATCCCAGTTTAAAAAGCACATCCACTGCTTTAAATTGCGTTTCGCTCATGCAAATGGAGTTTTTATTGGCATATAAATTCAAATAAGTATCAAGTTTTTCCTCATTAACGCGGATTAAATTTCTTTCCATTAGCATAGGGGCCAAAATGCGGCGATTAGAATTTGCTATTTTTACAGCATTTGTAAGATCTCTTTCTATCTTGATAGCATCGCTAAGCGGCAAAGAGCGACGCAAAGCCATTCCACCCAAAGGTAGAGGTAAATTTTCTTGTGCAAGTTCTAGCCATATATCCCAAATTTCAGCTTCCACACAAAGACTACTGTCAAATTCTAAAATGCTTTCATGGATTAAAACCCCTGCATCCACTTCGCCGCTTAAAACTGCATTTTCAATTTCTAAGAAATTTTTATAAATGATTCTAGCTTCTGGATATTTCATACGAAAAATTAGAGCGTTGGTAGTGTTTGCGCCACTTAATGCAACTTTAAAATTTCTTTTTAAATGTGTATTTTGTTTTTTGATAAGTTTTGGCCCATAACCCTCACCAAAACTTACTGCGGTGCGCAAAAGAGCGTATTCTTTAGCAATTAAAGGATAAAGTCCAAACGAGATCGCTGTAGCATCAAATTCATTTTTTAAGGCTAAATCATTTAAAGTTTGTATATCTAAAGCCGTATTTTTATAGTCAAAATCATTCCCTATCCATCCTAGTTTAATTGCCATATACATAAAAATATCATCCGCATCGGGTGAATGTGCGATTGTAATTGTTTTTTTCATAGCTTTCCTAATTTTTAATGAAATAATTTTTATTCTATCAAAATAAACTATTATTTAATTTTATTTTGTTAAAATTCTAGCTAAAAATTTGCAATTTTTAAGGAAAATAATGGACGATAATAAGAAAAAATCGCTTGATGCCGCCTTAAAATCGCTCGATAAAGCTTTTGGCAAGGGCACTATTTTAAGGCTTGGAGATAAGGAAGTAGAGCAGATTGATAGCATAGGAACAGGTTCTGTAGGACTTGATCTTGCACTTGGTATAGGCGGAATTCCAAAAGGAAGAATTATTGAAATTTATGGGCCTGAAAGTTCAGGTAAAACAACTTTAACTTTGCATATTATAGCAGAGTGTCAAAAAGCGGGTGGGGTTTGTGCCTTTATCGATGCTGAGCATGCTTTGGATGTAAAATATGCTAAAAATTTGGGCGTAGATACAGATAATCTTTATATTTCTCAACCCGATTTTGGTGAGCAGGCTTTAGAGATCGTTGAAACCATAGCACGAAGTGGGGCTATAGATTTGATAGTTGTAGATAGCGTTGCAGCACTTACTCCAAAAGCTGAAATCGAAGGCGATATGGGAGATCAGCATGTAGGGCTTCAAGCAAGACTTATGTCTCAAGCATTAAGAAAGCTTACAGGAATTGTCCATAAAATGAATACAACCGTGATTTTTATCAACCAAATTCGTATGAAAATTGGCGCTATGGGTTATGGAACTCCTGAAACAACAACAGGAGGAAATGCACTCAAATTTTATGCTTCAGTGCGTTTAGATGTTAGAAAAGTAGCGACTTTAAAACAAAATGAAGAGCCTATTGGTAACCGTGTTAAAGTTAAAGTAGTAAAAAATAAAGTAGCACCTCCATTTAGACAAGCTGAATTTGATGTAATGTTTGGAGAGGGTTTAAGCCGTGAGGGTGAATTGATCGATTATGGTGTAAAACTTGATATAGTAGATAAAAGTGGTGCTTGGTTTTCTTATAAAGATAAAAAATTGGGTCAAGGTAGAGAAAATTCAAAAGCTTTCTTAAAAGAAAATCCAGAAATAGCTGATGAAATTACCAAAGAAATTCAAAATTCTATGGGTATAGAAGGCATGATTAGCAGTAGCGAAGATGAAGAAGGAGAAGAATAATGTTAGTAATTGAAGATGTTAGGGCATATGAAGTGCTTGATAGTAGAGGAAATCCAACTGTAAAAGCAGAAGTTGTACTTAGTGATGGGAGTATGGGTGCAGCTATAGTTCCAAGTGGTGCAAGTACAGGTTCTAAGGAGGCTTTAGAACTTCGTGATAATGATGAAAGATTTGGTGGAAAGGGTGTTTTAAAAGCAGTTTCTAATGTAAATGAAACTATAGCTGATGAAATTTTAGGACTTGATGCTTTAAATCAAGCTCAGCTTGATGATACTTTGCGTGAGCTTGATGGAACAAATAATTACTCAAATTTAGGTGCAAATGCGACTTTAGGCGTATCTATGGCAACAGCACGTGCGGCGGCAAATGCTTTAGGAGTGCCTTTGTATCGTTATTTAGGGGGTGCAAATGCGAGTATTTTGCCTGTGCCAATGTGCAACATCATCAATGGTGGCGCCCACGCAAGCAATAATATAGACTTTCAAGAATTTATGATCATGCCTTTTGGTTTTACAAGCTTTAAAGAAGCTTTGCGTTCAGTTTGTGAAATTTATGCGATCTTAAAAAAAGAGCTTGCAAATTTAGGACATTCTACAGCTTTGGGCGATGAAGGAGGCTTTGCTCCAAATTTGGCTAACAATACAGAGCCTATTGATCTTTTAATGACTTGTATTAAAAAAGCAGGTTATGAAAATCGTGTTAAAATCGCTCTTGATGTGGCAAGTACTGAATTTTTTAAAGAAGGTAAATACCACATGGAGGGCAAAGCTTTTTCAAGTGAAGACTTAATTGAACGCTATGTGGAGCTTTGCGCAAAATATCCAATTTGCAGCATTGAAGATGGTTTAGCTGAAAATGATTTTGAGGGCTGGATCAAGCTTACTGAAAAATTAGGCAATAAAATTCAGCTTGTGGGCGATGATTTATTTGTAACAAATGAAGATATCTTAAGAGAAGGCATTATCAAAAAAATAGCAAATGCTGTGCTTATTAAACCAAATCAAATCGGAACTATTACTCAAACTATGAGAACTGTTCGTTTAGCACAAAGAAACAATTATAAGTGTGTGATGAGCCATAGAAGTGGCGAGAGTGAAGATGCTTTCATAGCAGATTTTGCTGTAGCTTTAAATACAGGACAAATCAAAACAGGGGCTTTGGCAAGAGGCGAAAGAACTGCAAAATACAATCGCTTGCTTGAAATTGAGCTTGAAAGTGATGAATATTTAGGAGAAAAACTCTGAGTGATTTACTCAAAGAATATGACGAAAGCACCAAGAAAAAGAGCTTTTATGCCCATCTTATAAAGATGGTTTTTTGGGCTTTTCTTGTCATTATAGGAGCTATTTATTTTGGAAATATGCTTTTTGGGCAGTATTCTTTAGATACCTTGCTTTCACTTGAAGCAACCAAAGAAGAATTGAATAAAAAAATATCTTTTCTCAAAGAGCAAAACGCCAAAGCACAAAAAGATTATTTTGAATTACAAGGATTATACCCCAATGAAAACTAAAATTTTAGGAATATTTTTAATTTTTATTTCTTTATTAAATGCTGAGGAAAATCCTTTCAAATCAGAGCAAAACATGAGTATGATTATGCCACCTGATTTTCAAAAAGAGGATATTAAATTTAATTCTAATGCAAGAGTTTTAAAAAGCGTAAGTTTTAATTATATTAATCTTGATGGAAGTGAAGAAGTATTAAATGTTGATATTAATAAAAGCATAGATTGGCACGATACTTATACTCTTGTCCGTACTAAGAGCCCAGATCCTTCAAAAGTTTTTGATGTTTCAGTAACTATACCTGAACGTAATGATTCTAAAAAAGAATCCAATGGTACAGCAAATATAGAAATACCGCTACAAGTTGATAAAATTTATGATTTTATATCTTATGCAGTGTATAAAAATAAAATCAAACTCAATACTAGTGATGAGCTTATTAGTGATTTTTCCATAGGTAATCCTAGTAAAATTGTAGTGGATTTTAAATCAGATCTAGTAAATCCTACTAAAAACATACGCATTAGTAATTCTCTTTTTAAGCGTATAGATTTTGGCTCTCATAAGGGGTATTATAGACTTGTGATATATTTGGATGGAAATTATAATTACAATATCCAAAAAGATGCTACAGGATATATGATCAATCTATTGTGATGAGAATTTTTGTTTTTTTATGGTGTGTTAGTTTTGCTTTTGCTAGCGATATTTTACTTTTAAGCAAGATAAGTGAACAAGAAATTCAAAATAAGAATTTTAATGGCTATTTAATGAGTGAAAAGCTTGATGGAGTCAGAGGAATTTGGGAAGTGGGAAAATTTAAAACCCGCCAAGATAATCCAATTTATACTCCTTCTTATTTTACTTATAATTTTCCTAGCTTTAAGCTTGATGGGGAGCTTTGGATAGCTAGGGCTAAATTTGATGAGGTGTCAGCTTTAATTCGTGGCGATAATCTAGACTCAAGCCTTTGGAAAAGTGTTACTTATAATGTTTTTGATGTACCCAATGCTTGTGAAGAATTTAAACTCACTTCTTGTACTTTAAGCAACCGCCTTAAGGTTTTAGAGCAGTATTTGCAACAAAATCCCAATCCTTATATAAAAATCATAAAGCAAATTCCTATAAAAGATCAAGAGCATTTAAAAGAATTTTATAAAGATATTGTCTTAAATAAGGGCGAAGGTGTAGTTATACGCAAGGATCTTGTTCCTTATGAAAAAGGCAGAAGTAAAAACGCTTTTAAATTAAAACCTTATGAAGATGCTGAATGTAAAGTCATAGGTTATACTGAAGGTAAGGGTAAATTCCAAGGTAAAATCGGCGCTTTACTCTGTCAAATGCCAAATGATAGGGTGATTAGAATAGGCAGTGGTTTAAAAGATAAAGATAGGGAAAATCCACCTAAAATAGGCTCTATTGTTACTTATAAATTTAATGGGTTGACTAAAAATTCCTTACCGCGTTTTCCAGTTTTTTTACGCATAAGGGATTAAAATTCTTGACTTTGTTTTCTTTTTCTGATATAATACCTACTTTTTTCGGGGTGTAGCGCAGTCTGGTTAGCGCACTTGGTTTGGGACCAAGGGGCCGAAGGTTCGAATCCTTTCACCCCGACCATTTTTTATAAATTTATACAAAATGGTGAGTGTAGCTCAGTCGGTTAGAGCATCAGATTGTGGTCCTGAGGGTCGTGGGTTCAATTCCCATCACTCACCCCACTAAGCGTTCGTAGCTCAACTGGATAGAGCAACAGACTTCGGATCTGTAGGTTATGGGTTCAATTCCTATCGGGCGCACCACCAAATTTTTATATGCGTTCATAGCTCAGCTGGATAGAGCAACGGCCTTCTAAGCCGTAGGTCAGAGGTTCGAATCCTCTTGAGCGTACCATACTAGCGGATGTGGTGAAATTGGCAGACACGCCAGACTTAGGATCTGGTGCAGCAATGCGTGAAGGTTCAAGTCCTTTCATCCGCACCACAATTTAAAATTATATCTCCCTTAAATTAGCGCAATCGTCTTTTTCTTTACAAAATAAAAAATTTCATTTTGTTTTAAATTTTATTTCGATTTTTAGAAAATTAATCATTTTTATTAAAAAATTTGATAAAATTTTTTAAGTTTATAAAATGAATTTTTAATTTAAAAATTTCAATACCATATAAAATTAAAGAGAAAAGTATGCAAAGAATAGTTGTAAAAGTAGGCTCTCATGTGATCAGCGATGAGAATCTTTTAAATTTAAAGCGCTTTGAGAATTTGGTGGCTTTTTTGACCAAATTAATGCAAAAATATGAAGTTATTTTAGTTACTTCAGCTGCTATTTCAGCAGGATGTACCAAGCTTCATATAGATAGAAAAAATTTAATTAATAAACAAGTTTTAGCTGCGATAGGACAACCTTTTTTAATCAGCGTTTATAATGAATTTTTAGCCAAATTTGGCAAAATGGGTGGACAAATTTTGCTTACAGGAAAAGATTTTGATTCAAGAAAGGCGACTAAGCATGCTAAAAATGCTATTGATGCGATGATTGATTTAGGAATTTTGCCTATTATTAATGAAAATGATGCCACAGCTATTGAAGAGATTGTTTTTGGTGATAATGATAGTTTAAGTGCCTATGCGACGCATTTTTTTGAAGCTGATTTGCTTGTGATTTTAAGTGATATTGACGGTTTTTATGATAAAAATCCTAGTGAATTTAGCGATGCAAAGCGTTTGGAAAGGGTTGAATTTATCAAAGAAGAATGGCTTAATGTGAGTGTTAAAACAGGAAGCGAGCACGGAACAGGCGGTATAGTTACTAAGCTAAAAGCAGCTAAATTTTTATTAGAAAATCATAAAAAAATGTTTTTAGCAAGTGGTTTTGATTTAAGTGTTGCAAAGGCATTTTTGCTAGAAAATAAACAAATAGGCGGAACTTTATTTGAGTGATTATAAATTTTTATTTTTCCTTAAGTTTTGAAGAGTAAAATAAATTATGCGCATAATTCATAATATTAAGAAGAAATGATGAAAAAGTCAGTAAAAATACTTCTTTCAGTTGCTACTTTTGCATACGATCCTTATACTTGCTCTTTGCAAAATTTAATTAATCCAGGTAGCTGCAATCCTAATTTAGTGCCTAATGATGAGTATGCTTGCTAGGCTTTACCTAATGTTAGAGTAAATGGCGAGCCTGTTTGTGTGGAGTATTATTAATGTCTATTTTAGTAAATGCTGTAGATACTTTTTATTCTACTAAAAATGAAGCTGTATTTTCAGCTTCTAAAAGTGAAAATATAAAAAGAAATGTCGCAGATTTTAATACTGATAATAATACAAAAAATTCCGTGTATTTTTTTAGTGATGATAAAGAAATTTCTTTGAATTTAAGCAATGAAAGCATGGAACTTTTGACAAATCATTTTAGCGCAAATGATTTTTTAAAACTTTCTAATGGAAATATAGGCTTAAGCGGAAAAGCAGCCGCTTTTGTAGAAGGCTGGTATAAAGATATTATGATAAATAGAAATTTTTTAAATGCCGATAGGGATAAAAATGGCAGAATAGAAAATAACGAGCATTTATCTTTAAAAAATTCAGTAGAAGATGTCGCAAAAAATCAAGATTTAAGTAAGAATTTTGGGGCAGTTGTTTTAAGAATGACTCAAAGTACAACAGGCTATGTTGAAAATACAATTAGCGATAAAAGCTTAAGTATAGAAGCACTTATAGATGAAAGTATAAAAAGTGATAGAAATTTTGATGGGATTATTACGAGGCTTGAGTATTCTGCTAAAGGCGGTACAGATATGCAAGGCTATACGAATTGGGCTATAGATGCTTTAAATGATATTTTAGATGATAGCGATAAAGCCAAAAATTCATTTAGTTGTCGATCCTACAAGCAAAATTTGGCATTCGTATGCAGGCAAAACATTAAATGAGGTTAAGGCTTACTATGATAATCCTTTTAGAGCGACGAGTGGAACTTCTGCTTCTGGTTTTTTAAATATAGTGATTGAAGAACCAAGAATTTTACCAAGTAATGATTTAGAAAATGAAAAAGAGCAATTGCTTAATGAATTTCCTGAATTTAGAGCTTTGATACAAAACAATCCCAATATTACAAAAGAAAAACTTTTAAAACTTAAAAATCAGCAAAGAATCACACACAATTATCAAGATCATCAAAAACAAGATTTGCAAAAAGAATTTACACAAAATTTCTTTAAAACAGATCTTAAGGCCTAAATTCCCTTAAAAAATTCGGCAATTTCCGCATTTAACCTTACAAAATTTTTATAAAGATTCACCCCGTTTTGACTGGATTGAGTTAGCTTTAAAATCAAATTTGTTATAATCAAAACCTTGAATTTTATATAAAGCGAAATGATGAAAAAAATTATTTTTATGGGCACACCAAGCTATGCAACTTGTATTTTAAAAGCTCTTTTAGAAGATGAAAATTTTGAGCTTTTAGCGCTTTTTACTCAGCCTGATAAAGCTGTGGGTAGAAAGCAGATTTTAACACCAAGTGATACTAAAGCATTTTTGCTTCAAAAAGCTCCACAAATTCCTATTTTTACCCCAAATTCTTTAAAGGATGAGAGCGTTATAGAGCAAATTTGTGCTTTAAAGCCTGATTTTATAGTAGTTGCTGCTTATGGAAAAATTTTACCTAAGGCTATTTTAGATATAGCTCCTTGTATCAATCTACACGCTTCGCTTTTGCCTAAATACCGAGGCGCTAGTCCAATACAAAGCGCGATTTTAAATGCTGATGAAAAAAGCGGGGTTTGCACGATGCTTATGGAAGAAGGACTAGATACAGGAGCTGTGCTTGAGAGCGTAGAATGCGATATAAGAGATAAAAATGTAAATGAAGTTTTTGAAATTTTAGCAAATTTAGCAGCAAAGCTTACTCTTTCTACTCTTTTAAATTATGAAAAACTCCTTCCAAAAAAACAAGATGAAAGCTTAGCTACACATTGTAAAAAGATCAAAAAAGAAGATGGGCTTGTGAGTTTAGATAATGCAAGAGAAATTTATCAAAAATATCTAGCTTTTACACCTTGGCCCGGGGTTTTTTTAGAAAATGGTTTGAAATTTATAGAACTTGAGCTTGTGGATGAGTTGAAGCAAAATGCCAAAATGGGCGAAATTTTAGAACTTGAAAAGGAAAGCTTTTTACTTGCTTGCAAACAAGGAATTTTACGCATTAAAAAACTTCAAGAAAGTGGAAAAAAAGCTCTTGATGGCAGAACTTATTTAAATGGAAAAAGGCTTAAAAGTGCAGATAGCTTGTGTTGAAAGTATTGATTCTACCCATCTTTTTTTATGCGAGCAAATTCGCAGTGGCAAAATCAATGAAAATTTTGCCCTTTATGCCTTAAATCAGACAAAGGGTGTGGGTAGTAGAGAAAATTCATGGCAAAGTTCTAGCGGAAATTTACATCTTTCTTTTTGCATTAAAGAAGGCGATTTGCCAAGCGATTTGCCCTTAGTTTCTGTGAGTATTTATTTTGCTTATTTGTTAAAGGAAATTTTACAAGAAAAAGGTTCTAGAATTTGGCTTAAATGGCCCAATGATTTATATTTAGATGATAAAAAAGTGGGAGGGGTAATAAGCACTAAAATTTCAGATTTTATAGTGGGCGGCATGGGTTTAAATTTAAAATTTGCTCCCCATGATGCAGCTTTGTGTGATGTTGAAATTTCACTTGAAGATTTGATAGAGAAGTTTTTACAAAGACTAGAGAAAAAATTTTTATGGAAGCATATTTTTAGCAAGTATATGTTAGAATTTGAAAAATCAAGACAATTTAGTGTCCATTATGAAGGTAAGGTATTTTCACTTGAAAATGCTTTTTTATATGAGGATGGATCAATTTTACTAGGCGATAAAAGGGTGTATAGTTTAAGATGAGTGAGATTATTACTATAGCAAATCAAAAAGGTGGAGTAGGTAAAACTACAACAGCTGTGAATTTAGCGGCATCTTTGGCGGTAGCTGAAAAAAAAGTTCTTTTAATTGATGTGGATCCACAAGCAAATGCTACAACAGGCTTGGGTTTTAATCGCAATAATTATGAATATAATATTTATCATGTTTTTATAGGTAGAAAAAAACTTTCTGATATTATTTTAAAAACAGAATTACCCCAACTTCATCTAGCTCCTTCAAATATAGGTCTTGTAGGCATAGAGCAAGAACTTGCAAAAGGCGAAAATAACGAAAAAAAAATGATACTCAAAAACCAAATTCAAGAAGTACTTGATGAGTATGATTTTATTATCATCGATTCTCCGCCCGCACTTGGAAGTATCACTATCAATGCTTTTGTTGCTAGCGATAGTGTTATCATACCTATACAATGCGAGTTTTATGCGCTTGAAGGTGTGGCAATGGTTTTAAATACGATTAAAATTATTAAAAAAACTATCAACCCCAAATTAAAAGTGCGAGGATTTTTACCGACTATGTATAGCTCGCAAAATAATCTTTCTAAAGATGTTGTAGAGGATTTAAAGCAAAATTTTAAAAAGCAACTTTTTACCATAAATGGCAATGAAGATGATTTTATCGTTATCCCTCGCAATGTAAAACTAGCCGAAAGTCCAAGCTTTGGAAAGCCTATTATACTTTATGATATAAAATCTCCTGGTTCTTTGGCTTATCAAAATTTAGCATATTCGATTTTAGGATAAAACAATGGGTCTTAATAAAAATAGAGGTTTAAGCACCTTAATGGGAGATGTAGGAGAGGTTTATAGCAGGGAATTAGGTCTTGATAAAAATCAAGTAAGTCTTATTGAAATTTCAAAAATCACTCCAAATCCTTTTCAGCCAAGAAAAACCTTTGACGAAATAGCTTTAAATGAACTTGCAAATTCTATAAAAGAGCATGGATTAATACAACCTATAATCGTACTTAAAAAAAATGATAGTTTTATCTTAGTAGCCGGTGAAAGAAGGCTTAGAGCTACTCAAATTTTAGGCAAAGAAAATATACTGGCCTTTGTGTCAGACAGCGATGAGAGCAAGCTTAGAGAATTAGCACTCATAGAAAATATACAAAGAGAGAATTTAAATCCTATCGAACTTGCAAATTCTTACAAAGACTTAATAGAGGTTTATAATATCACTCAAGAAAATTTAGCCGAACTTATCCATAAAAGCAGAACCCAAATCACAAATACTTTAAGACTTTTAAATTTAGATCCTAAAACTCAAGATCTCATAGCAAGTGGTAAAATTTCACAAGGACACGCTAAGGTTTTAGTAGGCTTAGATAAAGAAGATGAAAAAGTACTTGTAGACAGTATTTTGGGGCAAAAACTCAGCGTAAGAGACACGGAAAGACTTGTTCAAAAGGTTAAGAATAAAGAAAACACAGAAGATGTAGAATTTGAAAATTCTATGCAAAGTTTAAAACAGACTTTAAATAAATTAGGATTTGCATCTAAAAACAATAAAAAGGAACTCATTATTCGTTTGGACAATATTGAAAAAATTAAAAAACTGACTGAAATTCTCAATAAATTTTAACAAAGTATTAGTTTTTATTTGTTACAATAAAAGACTTATAATACCCCAAAGGAGATCTATGTTTGAAGATATGCATCCTTCCATAATGCTTGCTACTATGGCTATTTTTTTAGCTATGATAGTGATTTTAAACACTATGCTATACAGGCCCCTTTTGAAATTTATGGATGAAAGAAATGATTCTATAAAAAACGACGAAAACAAAGTCAAAGAAAATTCACAAGAAATGTTAGGAGCAAACGACGAGGTTGAGGCAATTCATGTGAGTACAAGAGAAGAAATCCATAAAATCAAACAAAATGCCATCAATGCAGCCAAAGAGGAAGCTCAACAAGCTATAAAAGCTAAAAAGGAAGAGTTAGAGCGTAAAATGGCTAACTTCTATACCGAATTAATATCTCAAAAAAAAGAACTTCAAGATCATTTGTCAGCACACTTGCCTGACCTTAAACAAGCTTTGCAAAATAATATTAAACAGCACTAATTAAGGAGAAAGATGAAAAAGCTATTTTACTTTATTTTTTTACTGCCTTTATGTGCCTTTGGTGCATCTAATGGTAGCGGAGAGTATGATATTGTTCCAAGAACAATAAATTTCTTAATTTTTGTAGCTATATTGTATTATTTTGTAGCAAATCCTTTTAAAGCTTTTTATAAAAACAGAATTTTAAGAATTTCTTTAAAATTAGACGAAATTCAAAAGAAGCTTTTGGAAAGCAAGGCAAAAAAACTTGACACAATGAAAAAGCTTGAAGAAGCTAAAGCAAATGCAGCAGCAGCTTTAGTTGTGGCAAAAAAAGAAGCAGAGGTGCTTGCTCAAAAAATTAAAGAAGAAACTCAAAATGAGCTTGCTTTACTTCAGAAGCATTTTGAAGAGCAAAAAGACTATGAATTTAGAAAAATGGAAAAAGAGGTTGTGTCTTTAACTCTTAAAGAGATTTTTGAAGATTCAAATATTGCTTTAAAACAGAATGAAATCATTGATATTATGATGAAGAAGGTGTCTTAATGAATGATCTAATAGCTAAAAGATACGCAAAAGCTATAGCCTTAAGAGCAGATATTTCAGAATTTTATGATAATTTGTCTGTTTTAAGTTCGGCTTTTGCTTCGCCTAAATTTAAAAATATCATAGAATCAAATCAAATTCAAAAAGAAAAAAAATTAGAATTTGTTATTTCTTTAATAGAAAAAGCTAGTCCTAGTTTTAACAACTTTTTAAAACTATTAGCAGAAAATTCAAGACTTTCTTGCATTCCTCAAATTGCTAAAGAGCTTGAAAGACAAAAATCTTTTAAAGAAAATATTTTTTTAGGGACTGTTTATTCTAAAGAAGTATTAAGCGAAGATAATATCAAAGAGCTTGAAAATAGACTTAGTACTAAGTTTGGTGTTAAAATTAAACTACAAAATAAAGTAGGTTTAAATGAAGGTGTGAAAATTTCACTAGAAGAATTAGGTTATGAAATTTCTTTTTCAATGAAAGCTCTTCAAAACAAGATGAGCGAATATATACTCAAAATTATTTAAGGAGAATGTGTAATGAAATTTAAAGCTGATGAAATCAGTTCTATCATAAAAGAAAGAATCGAAAATTTTGATTTAAATTTAGAGATTGAAGAAACAGGAAAAATTATTTCAGTAGCTGATGGTGTGGCTAAGGTTTATGGTCTTAAAAATATTATGGCCGGTGAAATGGTAGAATTTGACAATGGCGATAAAGGTATGGCATTAAACCTTGAAGAAAGTAGCGTGGGTATAGTTATACTTGGAAAAGGAGAAGGCTTAAAAGAAGGTACTTCTGTAAAACGCCTTAAAAAACTTCTTAAAGTTCCAGTAGGGGAAGCTCTTATCGGTCGTGTGGTGAATGCACTTGGTGAACCAATTGACGCTAAAGGTGTTATCAATAGTAATGAATTTAGATTTGTAGAAGAAAAAGCTAAAGGTATCATGGCTAGAAAAAGTGTACATGAACCTTTACATACAGGGATTAAAGCTATAGATGCATTGGTGCCAATTGGTCGTGGCCAAAGAGAGCTCATCATAGGCGATAGACAAACAGGTAAAACTACTGTAGCTGTAGATACTATCATTTCTCAAAAAGGACAAGGAGTTGTTTGTATTTATGTAGCCATAGGACAAAAGCAAAGCACAGTGGCTCAAGTTGTAAAAAGACTTGAAGAGCATGGAGCTATGGATTATACTATAGTTGTAAATGCGGGTGCTTCGGATCCAGCAGCACTTCAATACCTAGCACCTTATACAGGTGTAACTATGGGTGAGTTTTTTAGAGATAATGCAAAACACGCTTTAATTGTTTATGATGATTTGAGTAAGCATGCTGTGGCTTATCGTGAAATGTCTTTGATTTTACGCCGTCCTCCAGGTCGCGAGGCTTATCCTGGTGATGTTTTCTATCTTCACTCAAGACTTTTAGAAAGAGCTAGTAAATTAAATGATGAGTTAGGTGCGGGTTCTTTAACAGCTTTACCAATCATCGAAACTCAAGCGGGCGATGTTTCAGCTTATATTCCAACCAATGTTATTTCGATCACTGATGGACAAATTTTCTTAGAAACTGATTTATTTAACTCAGGAATTCGTCCAGCTATCAATGTGGGTCTATCGGTTTCTCGTGTGGGTGGTGCGGCTCAAATTAAAGCAACTAAACAAGTTTCAGGAACTCTAAGACTTGATCTTGCACAATATAGAGAACTCCAAGCTTTTGCTCAATTTGCAAGTGATTTGGATGAGGCAAGTAGAAAACAACTTGAACGCGGACAAAGAATGGTTGAGTTATTAAAACAACCTCCTTATTCTCCACTTAGTGTTGAAAAACAAGTGGTTTTAATTTTTGCGGGAACAAAAGGTTATTTGGATGATGTAGCTGTTTCAAAAATCAGAGAATTTGAAGATGGAATTTATCCATTTATAGAAGCAAAATATCCAGATCTTTTTGAGCAAATTCGTTCGAAAAAAGCTTTAGATGCAGAGTTAGAAGAGAAATTAGCTAAAGCAATAAACGAGTTTAAAGCAAACCATTTATAAGGTTCTTTTATGTCTAATTTAAAAGAAATTAAAAGAAAAATAAAAAGCGTCCATAATACGCAAAAAACAACCAATGCGATGAAGCTTGTTTCTACTGCCAAATTAAAAAAGGCAGAAGAAGCAGCAAAAAGATCTAGAGTTTATGCGCAAAAAATCGATGAGATTTTAAGTGAAATTTCTTTTCAAGTCAATAAGATTGTTCACAATGAAGAGGATTCAAGATTTGTTTTATTTCATAAGAAAAATCAAATCAAAAATGTAGATCTGATCTTTATAACAGCAGATAAAGGACTTTGTGGCGGTTTTAATATCAAAACCCTAAAGGCTGTAAGTGAACTTTTAAAAGAATATGAAGAAAAAAATATCAATGTTCGCTTAAGAGCTATTGGAAAAACAGGAATTGAGTATTTTAATTTTCAAAAAATAGAGCTTTTAGAAAAATATCTTGGCTTGAGCTCAAGTCCTGATTATGATAAAGCTTGCTCTGTTATTCAAGCTGCTGTAGATGATTATTTAAATGGAATAACTGATGAAGTTGTTCTAGTGCATAATGGATATAAAAATATGATCACACAAGAATTAAAAATTTCTCATCTAATCCCAGTAGAGCCAAAGCAAATCGAAGGAAACTCGAATTCGCTTTTAGAACTTGAACCTGAAGATACAGATCTCTTGGGAGATTTGATGAAAACATATTTTGAATACAATATGTATTATGCATTAATTGATTCTTTGGCTGCAGAACATAGTGCGAGAATGCAGGCTATGGATAATGCCACCAATAATGCAAAAGCTAGGGTTAAACAGCTTAATTTAGCTTACAATAAAGCAAGACAAGAATCTATCACTACTGAACTTATTGAAATTATCAGTGGTGTTGAGTCAATGAAATAGTAAAATTTTTAAGGAGAGTATAAATAATGCAAGGATTTATTTCACAAGTATTAGGTCCAGTTGTTGATGTAGATTTTAACGACTATTTGCCTCAAATTAATGAAGCCATTGTTGTAAATTTTGAAAGTGAAGGCAAAAAACAAAAACTTGTTTTAGAAGTAGCAGCACACTTGGGCGATAATAGAGTTAGAACTATTGCTATGGATATGACAGATGGCTTGGTAAGAGGACTTAAAGCAGAAGCTTTGGGTGCTCCTATTAGCGTTCCTGTGGGTGAAAAAGTTTTAGGAAGAATTTTTAATGTTACGGGAGATTTGATCGACGAGGGTGAAGAAGTTGCTTTTGATAAAAAATGGGCAATTCATAGAGATCCACCAGCTTTTGAAGATCAAAGCACAAAAAGTGAGATTTTTGAAACAGGGATTAAAGTTGTGGATTTACTTGCTCCTTATGCAAAAGGTGGTAAAGTAGGTCTTTTTGGTGGTGCAGGTGTTGGTAAAACTGTTATTATTATGGAGCTTATTCACAATGTTGCATTTAAACATAGCGGCTATTCTGTATTTGCAGGTGTAGGTGAGAGAACTCGTGAAGGAAATGACCTTTATAATGAAATGAAAGAAAGTAATGTTTTAGACAAAGTTGCTCTATGTTATGGACAAATGAATGAACCACCAGGGGCAAGAAATCGTATTGCTTTAACAGGTTTAACAATGGCTGAGTATTTTAGAGATGAAATGGGTCTTGATGTGCTTATGTTTATTGATAATATCTTTAGATTTTCACAATCAGGTTCTGAAATGTCAGCACTTTTAGGAAGAATTCCATCAGCTGTGGGTTATCAACCAACCCTAGCAAGTGAAATGGGTAAATTCCAAGAAAGAATTACTTCAACTAAAAAAGGATCAATTACTTCAGTTCAAGCAGTTTATGTTCCAGCAGATGACTTAACAGACCCAGCTCCAGCAACTGTTTTTGCTCACTTAGATGCTACAACTGTTTTAAATAGATCTATTGCTGAAAAAGGTATTTATCCTGCGGTTGATCCACTTGACTCAACTTCAAGAATGCTTGATCCTCAAATTATTGGCGAAGAGCACTATAAAGTTGCGCGTGGTGTTCAATCTGTACTTCAAAAATATAAAGATTTGCAAGATATCATTGCAATTTTGGGTATGGATGAATTAAGCGAAGAAGATAAATTGATCGTTGAAAGAGCAAGAAAAATTGAAAAATTCTTATCACAACCATTCTTCGTTGCAGAAGTATTTACGGGTAGCCCTGGAAAATATATTTCTCTTGAGGAAACCATTGCAGGCTTTAAGGGAATTTTAGAAGGTAAATACGATCACTTACCAGAAAATGCTTTCTATATGGTGGGTAATATTGACGAAGCTATTGCAAAAGCAGATAAACTGAAAGGTTAATTTATGGACAATTTAATCAGTTTTGAAATAGTTACACCTATGGGTGTGATTTATCAAGGGGAGGTAAAATCAGTTACCTTGCCAGGAAGTGAAGGAGAATTTGGAGTACTTAAAGGACATGCTGCTTTAGTTTCATCTTTAAAATCTGGTGTAATTGATATAGAAAAAGCTGATTTAAATCATGAATTAATCGCAATTGATGCAGGTCATGCTAAGGTAGATGAAGATAAGATCAGTGTTTTGGCTAAGGGCGCGGTTTGGATTTCAGGTTCTAGCGAAAGCGAAATCGAAAAAAATCTTGAAAGCGCTAAAGAATTAATCAAATCTATGAGTTCAGACAATACAGCTTTGGCTGCTACCTTTTCAAAGCTTGACAATGCAAAGGTTAGGTAGATGAATTTTGAAGCGATATTTCAGTTTTTTGGAAGTTCAAGCATAATTACTTATATAGTCTTAGCTTGGCTTTCCTTATATTTTATACTTTCTTTTTTTATACTTTTTTCAAGAATGACTTATTTGGCAGCTTGGAAAAATAAAGAAAAAGAAAGTTTAGAAGCTCTACTCTTGGGAGAAAAAGATTTGAGTAGAACGCGTTCTATTTTAAGAAAGTGCACAGATACTAGTTTATCACATCTTGAGATTTACAAAAATTTAGCAAGTCGTCGCGCATCCAATGGGCTTACTTGGCTTAGTATAGTAGCTTCAACCTCTCCATTTATAGGACTTTTTGGGACTGTTATTTCTATACTTGAGACTTTTGGTGGTTTAGGGACGCAAAATTCTTTAAGTATTATTGCACCTAAGATCAGTGAAGCTTTAGTTGCCACAGGCTGTGGTATTTTGGTTGCTATTCCTGCTTATACTTTTCATCTTATTATTAAAAGAAAGGCTTTTGAGCTCTTAAGTATAATTGATAGTGAGATTAAAGTTATTAGTTCTAACAAATAGGATTTAAGATATGCCATTTGACGATGAGAAGCCAGAGCTTAATATAACTCCTTTGGTTGATATCATGCTTGTTTTATTGGCTATTTTAATGGTAACAGCTCCAAGCATTACTTATGAAGAAAAAATCAATCTTCCTCAAGGAAGTCAAAAATCCACAAGTGCTCCTAGTGTTAAAAGCTTAATTGTTAGTATTAATGCTAAAAAAGAGATATTTTTAAATCAAGAAAAATATAGTTTTGTAAGCTTTGCAGATAATCTTGCACAAAAAAAAGCACAATTTAATACCGACGAACCGGTATTTATTAGGGCTGATAAGAGTTTAAAATACGATGATGTTATTTTTGTTTTAAAAAGTATTAAAAATTTGGGCTTTAATAAAGTCGCCTTGCAAACAGAATAAGCTATGAAAGAATATGGTCTAGGCAAGATAAATTCATTTTTGCTTGCTGTTGCGGTTTATGTTTTTATTATAATTCTTATTTTTTTTAGACTCGTAACCCACATACAACCTGCAATCCAATATACGGATATTCAAGATAGTTTTATCGACATAGAGCTTATGGAACCCTCAAAAAAAGTCGTAAATGAGCAAAGCGCTCCTAAAGATATTCAAAAACCTGTCCAAGAGCTTGATATTGAAAAACTTTTTGCACAAACTACAAACAAAGCAGTAAAAACTGAAGATGTGGATCAAAAAGCCAGCAATTTTAATGAGCTTTTTGGTAGTATCAAAGAGATACAAGAGGAAAAAACTACTAAAATACAATCAAGCGCTAAATCAGAAACAACAAGCAGTTCAAAAACTCAAGCTTCAGAGCTTGTAAAGCAATTAAACGATAGCTTATTTGAAGAAGAAAGTATCAATCAAGGCGAAAGTATTAAAAATCAAAAGACAGGGATTTATGATGAGTTTTTGGGAAAGGTGGTGCGCATCATCACCCAAAGATGGAGACAATATCATCCTAATAGTGAAAATATTTCAGTCAAGGTAAAAATTTTTATTGATGAAAATGGAAATTTTGGCTATACTTCAGTCGAAAAAAGCGGAAATTCTTTATACGACGCAAAAGTAGCCGAATTTTTAGAAAACCAAAAAGGTAAATTTATAGCCTATCCACCTCAAAATAAAAGCATAAGTATTACTATGAATTTAAAAGATGAGGCGCAAATTCAAAAATAATTGAGGAGTAAAAATGAAAAAAATTGTAACAGTATTTTTAATTTTTTTAGGAATACTTTGGGCAGAAGATCCTGTGATTGATGTCGTAAATTCAGGCGTAGTCTTACCAAAAATCATTGTTAAAGACAATTCGAATTTAAGTGATATTAATTTAAAGCGTAGTTTTTATAATATCATTGTAAATGACTTGAAAGTAAGTTCAAATTTTGAAGTTGTAAGTGATGCAAGTTCAGAAGCTGCAAATTACACTTTTGAATACGATTTGAGTAAAAATGGCAATGCTTTAAATTTGCATGTTAAGATCAAAGCAGGAGGCTTGGAAAAATCAAGTCAAACCTATGCTTTAAATGGTGTAGAGCAGTATCCTTTTTTGGCCCACAAAAGCGTAAAAGCTTCGGTAAATGCATTAGGACTTGCTCCTGTTGAATGGATGGATCATAAAATTTTAATTGCCAGAAATTCAAGCTCTAAAAAAAGTCAAATTATCATGGCCGATTATACTTTAACATATCAAAAAGTAATCATTGATGGAGGATTGAATTTATTTCCTAAATGGGGAAATAAAGAGCAAAGTATTTTTTACTATACCGCATACGATCATGATAGACCAACGCTTTATCGCTATGACTTAAGAACTAATAAAGCAAGTAAAATTTTAGCAAGTGGAGGTATGGTTGTAGCAAGCGATGTAAGCTTAGATGGTAGTAAGTTACTTGTGACTATGGCTCCAAAAGATCAACCTGATGTTTATTTGTATGATTTAAATTCTAAAAATTTAACTCAACTTACGAATTATTCAGGCATAGATGTAAATGGAAACTTTATAGGCGTAGATGATAGTAAATTTGTTTTTGTTAGCGATCGCTTGGGTTATCCTAATATTTTTATACAAAATCTCAATAATGGATCTGCCGAACAAGCAGTTTTTCATGGTAAAAATAATTCTGCAGTTTCAACCTATAAAGATTTTTTAGTATATTCTAGTCGTGAGCCAAATCAAGTAGGTGTTTTTAATATTTATTTAATGTCAATCAATAGCACAGGTATTCGTCAATTTACCGCAAATGGAAAGAATTTATTTCCTAGATTTTCAAGTGATGGTGGTAGTATAGTTTTTATCAAATATCTCGGAGCACAGAGTGCTTTAGGTGTTATTCGTGTTAATGCAAACAAGACTTTTTATTTTCCATTAAAAGTTGGGAAAATTCAGTCTATTGATTGGTAAAAATTTGTAATTTTTGGTTAAATTTAATTAATTTTAGATATAATGCTAACAATTTATTAACTTTGAAAGGTCATAAATGAAAAAAATTCTTTTTAGTTCTATTGCAGCATTTGCATTGGTTATCAGTGGTTGTAGCACAAAAAGCACTAGCGTAAGTGGTGATACAAGTGTAGATTCGAATCGTGGAACAGGTGGTAGTGATGGTTGGGATATTGATTCAAAAATTTCTCAACTTAATGATACTTTAGGAAAAGTATATTTTGATTTTGATAAATTTAATATCCGCCCAGATATGCAAAATGTTGTTAATACAAATGCTAATATCTTCAACAATGAAGTAAGCGGTGTAAGCATTACTGTTGAAGGTAATTGCGATGAGTGGGGAACAGATGAGTATAATCAAGCTTTAGGTTTAAAAAGAGCAAAAGCAGTTAAAGAAGCTTTAATTGCTCAAGGTGTAAATTCTGACAGAATTGCTGTTAAAAGCTATGGTGAAACAAATCCAGTATGCACAGAAAAAACAAAAGCTTGCGATGCTCAAAATCGTCGTGCAGAATTTAAACTATCAAGATAATTGATGAAAAAAATATTCTCAGTAGCTCTTATCGGAGCTACTTTACTTTATGCAGAAAGCTCTGCTTTTGGTGCAGGAGATTTAACCAGTAATTCCCCCTATGGTTTAACATCAAGTGAAAAATTACTCAAGGAAAAATTAGATACTTTAAGCAATAATAATGTTCAAGCAAATTCTAGAATTAATGAGATTGAACAAAGAGTCGAAGGATTGCAAAGTACTTTAGAGGGTATAAATTCGCAGTATGCCAAATCCAATTCTAGATTAACGCAACTTGAAACCCGTTTTGAAGCTATGGAAAATAATTTAAGCACAGAACTTCAAAATTTAAAAGCTTATGTTGAAGAAAGTAGAAAAATTCAAGATACTAACAATAAGCAAATTAAGAAAATTTTAACCGAATTAAGTTCTTTGGTTGATTCTATTAACGCAAATTATGTGTCTAAAGATGACTTAAATAGTACGAATTTAAGTATCAAAAATACAGTTGTTGTACCTCTATCGATCGATGATAAAAACATAACTTCTAGCGATGAAAACAATGCCAGTGTTGCTCCAGTGCAAGAAAAAGAAGTTAAACAAATAGATGATTCTTGGAAAAAGAAAAAAAATAACGAAATTTTAGACTTGGCTATCAAAGATTTAAATAATAATTCTTATGAGAATAGCAAAATTAAGTTAAACTATCTCATATCAAAACAATACAAACCTGCAAGGGCAAATTTTTGGTTAGGAGAAATTGAGTATAAGCAAAAGAAATACAATAATGCTATTGCTTATTATAAAAAAAGTTCTGCTTTGAGCACCAAAGGGGATTATTTTCCAAAGCTTTTATATCACACAGCGATTTCTCTTGATAAGATAGGAGATCCAAAAACAGCTAATGGGTTTTATAAGGCTTTAAAGACAAATTATCCTAATTCACCGGAAGCAAAAGCTTCCCCCAATAGAAAATAATATCAAGGAGAAAAAATGGCTATAGAAAAAAATAGCGTAGTTTCAATGTTTTATGAACTAAAAGATGCAAATACAAATGAAGTTTTAGAATCAAATTTATATGCTCAACCGATTTCTTTTATCTTAGGCAAAGGGCAAATTTTAGAAGCTTTAGAAGAAGAAGTGATGAAGCTTGATTGCCCTAGCAATGCTGATGTCGTGATTAAAAAAGATAAAGGCTTGGGCGAATACGATGAAAATGCAGTGCAAGTTTTACCAAAAGAGCAATTTGCAGGCATTGATTTAAAAATAGGTATGGAGCTTTTTGGCGAGGGTGAAAACGGAGAAACCGTTCGCGTAACTATTAAAGAAATCAGCGATAATGATGTAACTATTGATTACAATCATCCTTATGCAGGTCGTGATTTGCTTTTTTCTTTAAATATAGTAGATGCCAGAGCAGCAAGTGAAGATGAGCTTCTTACAGGCATTATAGCAGGAAGCCATAGTTGTGGTTGTGGAAGCGGACATGGGCATGGACATGATCATCACGGGCATGGCGGTGGCGGATGCTGCGGTGGCGGTGGCGGCGGATGTGGTTGCCACTAAGATGAATGCTGTATTTATTTTTCCAGGTCAAGGCTCTCAAAGTCTTGGCATGGGTAAAGATTTTTATGAAAACTCCAAAACCGCAAAAGAACTTCTAGAAAATGCCAGCGATTTTTGTAAAATTGATTTTAAAAATTTATTGTTTAACGAAAATGATGATTTAAACAAAAGTGAATTTACACAACCTGCTATACTCTTAAATTCTTTAATGGCTTATAGTGCTTTGAGTGAATTAAAACCTGATATTAAGGCTAAATTTGCTTTGGGTCATTCCTTGGGTGAATTTTCAGCTTTGGCGATCAATGGTGCTTTTAGCTTTTTAGAAGCAACTATGCTTGTGCATAAAAGAGGACTTTTTATGCAAGAAGATTGTGCAAAAGTTGAAGCGGGTATGATGGTAATTTTAGGGCTTGATGATAAAAAAGTGGAAGAGCTTTGTCAAAAAGCTAGAGATGAGGATAAAAAAATTTTTGCAGCTAATTATAACTGCGATGGGCAAATCGTTGTTGCAGGTTTAAAACCTGATTTAGCAAGCTATGAAAGCACATTTAAAGAAGCAGGCGCTAAAAGAGCTATGCTTTTAAATATGAGCGTGGCAAGCCATTGTCCGCTTTTAGAAAACGCGTCTAATAAACTTTGCATAGAGCTTGAAAAAATACTAGAGCCTACTTTTAAAGCTGTAATTTCTAATGCTACAGCTAAAGCTTATACGAGCAAACAAGAAGCTCTTGAGCTTTTAAAAACCCAACTTGTAGCTCCTGTGCTTTATAAACAAAGCATTAAGGCTTGTGAAAATGAAGCAGATTGTTTTATAGAATTTGGCGCTAGTGTGCTTAAAGGTTTGAATAAAAAAATCACTTCAAAAGAAACTTATGCTTTAACAAATATGAATGATATAGAAGAATTTTTAAAGGTAATATAAATGAAAATAGCAATTTTAGGTGCAATGAGTGAAGAAATCACTCCTTTGCTTGAAACACTTAAAAATTATACAAAAATAGAACACGCTAATAATACTTATTATTTTGCAAACTATAAAAATCATGAGCTTATTCTTGCTTATTCTAAGATAGGCAAGGTAAATTCTACCCTAAGTGCTAGCGTAATGATAGAAAAATTTGGCGCGCAAGTTTTACTTTTTACAGGAGTTGCAGGTGCTTTTAATCCTGAACTTGAAATTGGTGATTTGCTTTATGCAACAAAATTAGCTCAATATGATCTTGATATCACTGCTTTTGGACATCCTTTGGGTTTTGTTCCAGGAAATGAAATTTTTATAAAGACAGACGATAAATTAAACAATCTTGCTTTAGAAGTCGCAAAAGAATTAAATATCAAACTTCGTGCAGGTATTATCGCAACGGGTGATGAATTTATTTGTGATGAGGCAAAGAAAGCAAAAATCAGAGAAATTTTCAATGCGGATGCTTGTGAAATGGAAGGCGCAAGTGTGGCTTTGGTTTGTGATGCTTTAAAGGTGCCTTGTTTTATCTTAAGAGCTATGAGTGATAAAGCCGGCGAAAAGGCTGAATTTGATTTTGATGAGTTTGTGATCAATTCAGCTAAAATTTCGGCTAATTTTGTACTTAAAATGTGTGAGAAATTATGATAAATCTTAGCAAAAAACTCATACGCCAAGTTGCACAAGCTAATGCTAAATTTGGACTTATTAAAGATGGAGATAGGGTTCTTTTAGGACTTAGCGGGGGAAAAGATTCTTTAGCTTTGGCTCATCTTTTAAAAAGAATGCAAGCTCATGCACCTTTTAAATTCGAGCTTGAAGCAGCGACTTTAAGCTATGGTATGGGTGAGGATTACTCAGGGCTTCATGCGCATTGTGAGGAGCATGGGATCAAACACAGCGTGATTGATTCAAATATCTATGAAGTTTCAGGCGATACGATAAGACAAAATTCAAGCTTTTGTAGCTATTTTTCAAGAATGCGCCGAGGTGCTTTGTATACTTATGCTCTTGAAAAAGGTTTTAATAAATTAGCTATCGCACACCATTTAGATGATGCAGCTGAGAGCTTTTTTATGAATTTTATCCATAATGGAGCTTTAAGAACTTTAGCGCCTATTTATCAAAGCAAACGAGGTATTACGGTTATACGCCCTTTGATTTTTGTGCGCGAAAGACAACTTAGAGATAATGCTACGCAAAATGAACTTCAGGTTATAGGAAATGAATTTTGTCCTGGTATGAAACTCAGTGAAAAAAATGTAAAATTTCCACACGCTAGAGAAGAAGCTAAACAGCTTTTAGCAAATTTAGAAAAAGATCATCCTAAGCTTTTTACAAGCTTAAAAACTGCTTTTGCAAATTTACACACAGAAAGTTTTTGGCTAGAAAGGACAAAAATATGAAAAAAGCTTTTGTTTTAGTGGATTATCAAAATGATTTTATTGATGGAAGTTTAGGTTTTGATAAGGCTTTAAAGATCAAAGAAAATATTCTTAAAGCCTTAAATCAAATCGATTTTAATAACACGCATTTGCTTCTTACTTATGATACTCATGATGAGGATTATTTAAAGAGCAAGGAAGGGTTAAATTTGCCTATCGAACATTGTATAAAAGATAGCTCGGGTTGGCAAATGCCTAAAGATTTTACTCCCTTTTTGCAAAAAGCTCATAAGGTTTTTCATAAAAATACTTTTGGAAGTTTAGAATTTGCAAATTTTATCGCAAAAAGTGAATACGAAGAAATCCATTTTGCAGGACTTGTTTCCCATATTTGCGTCTTTTGTAATATCATTTTAGCTTTTAGCGCGAAGCCAAATTCAAGACTTATACTCCATCAAAATTTAAGTGCAAGTTTTGATGAAAATTTAGAAAAATCCGCTTTTGATCTACTTAGAGCTTATGGCATTGAAATACTTTAATGCAAGGCTTTATACTTCATACGCAAAAAGTAAAAGATGAGGATTTGATTGTTTATATTTTAAGCCCTAAAGAGCTTATCAAGGCGTATCGTTTTTATGGGCTTAGACATTCTAGTATTTTAAATGGTTATAAAATTGATTTTGCTTTAGATGAAAATCCTAGCTTTTTGCCAAGACTTAAGGATGTTTTGCATTTGGGTTTTGTATGGATTATGGATCGTGAAAAAATGCTGATTTGGCAGGAATTTATCCGTCTTCTGTATCATCATTTAAAAGATGCTCAAGTACTTGAAAGTTTTTATTTTGAGCTTTTAGATGAATGTGTAAAGCGTTTTGAAAAGCAAAATCCCAAGCGCGTGATTGTGGACGCTTATCTTAAGATTTTAGAATTTGAGGGAAGACTCCATCAAGAATTTAGATGTTTTGCTTGTGATGAAAGCATAGAAAATCCCATCACTTTAATTCGTGCTTTTTTACCTTCGCATCACACTTGTGCTTTAGGTTATGCATTTGAAAAGCAGAAATTAAAAAATTTTTATGAAAGTAAAAATTGTGCGATTTTTGGTGATGAAGAAATAGGGAATTTGTATCAATTGATCAAGGAGGGTTTATGATATTAAGTGATGAAAAATGCGAATTTTTAGAGCCTATAGTAAGTTTTTTAAGCTCTAAGGATGTGGAACTTGTTTTTGTAGAAAGTAAGGAAATGCAAGAGATTAACTTAGAGCAAAGAAAGCAAGATAAAACCACCGATGTGCTTTCTTTTCCACTTGAAAATATCGATGAGAGCTTGCCTTTGGGTTCTGTTGTGATTAATATAGATTTGGCAAAGCAGAAGGCTAAAGAGTTAGGACATAGTTTTGAAGAGGAAGTAAGCTTGCTTTTTATCCATGCCATGCTTCATTTGCTTGGATTTGATCATGAGGTAGATAATGGAGAAATGAGAGAAAAAGAAAAAGAACTTATAGAACACTTTAATTTGCCCAAAAGTTTGATTATAAGGACTTTGGAAGATTAAGTAAGATTTTTTCAAGGGCTAGAAGACTTGCGCTTTATATTTTAAATATATGAGTAAAAATATTAAAAAAATCATTTTTTGCCGATTTACTTTAGAATAAAATCTATTCCAAGGTGATAAAGATGATAGTATTTCCTCTAAGCTCTTTTAATAGATATTTTGGAAACAATCCTTTGCAAACACTTACCAAAATAAGAGATGAAAGTATTGAAAATGGAAATCCTGAGCTTGCAAAAAAACAAAGAGAAGAATTAGGTAATGATTTGATAGATTTGTATAAGATTTCTAAAAAATTCAGCGATAAAATAGAATTAGTCGAGGGTTCAATAGAAGATAAACTTAGAAACAATGAATTACCAGAATCAGAAGTTAAAAGTTTATTTAAATGGATGGATGAAAATTCCAAACACCCTCGTTGGATGCATATTGATGGGGTGAGTTATGATGAAGCTTATGTTAAAATTTTTCACACAAGCAAAAGTATAGATGAATTTAAAGAAAAATATCTTAAGCTTCAAAAAAAATATTTTGTTGATTTTAACAATATTGATTCATCACAGAAAAAACTGCAAGAAACTTCAGAAGAAGACAAAGAAAAGCCTTTTAAGCCTATACAAGCAGAAAGTAAAAGCGAAACCTACAAAGATGATAATAAAATGAATGAGCTTTTAAGAAAACTACTAGAAACTAAATTTGGCACAAGTGATGAGCTAGAAATTCTTTTTGGTATGAAATTTAGCGATGATGATGCAGGGGAATTTAATAAAATTCTTTCTTTAAATTCTGCACCAAAAAGCGTAGATATTAAGGCTTAAAAATATAAAAATTTAAATTATAAAAAGGATTAAAAATGATAGGTATCAACTCAACTTTCAATAACTCCTTTGTCAATCTTAATATTAAAAACAATAACAACTCTTCCTTAAATTCAAATACTAATGTAAAAAATTTACAAGACACCCAAGACGCTACTAAAACAAGCAATAAAGTCTTAGGTTATGAAGTAGATAAAGATGGCTTTTTTACAAGTGAATTTAATAAAGCAGCAGGAATTCCAAAAGATTATAAGATTTATGCTAAAGGTGCTGAAAATTTTGTTAATTATATCACTAACCTTAATTTTAAATCTTTTACCAATATAGATATTGCCAAAAGTTTAGGTAATGCTTATAAGGTTTTTTCACAGCTTATTGATGAACCGAGTGGAAATTTTACTACTGAAGATTTAAGCAAAATCCCTTTGGGATTTTCTTATAATAAAAAAAGTTTTCAAGTAACAAATATTTATTATTCCGAAAAAGATTTTGAGAGTGCTTTAAGTTTTGAAGATGACTTAAAAATCTATCAAAATCCTAAGCAATTAACCCTAAGTTTCCCAAGCTGGAAAGAAAAAGCTCCTGCTGATTATATTAAAAAAAATAGCGATATATTTGATCCAAGCTCTCATATAAATATCGGAGCATCATTTTATAAAAATGATAATGGCACTATAAGCAAAGGTGGTGTTTTAATGGCATTCTTTGCAGGTATGTCAGGACAAAATCCTCTTATAGAAGGTGAAAGAACTATAGAGGGAAAGCTTCTTGGCTATGATAAAAATATGAGCCAAAGTCAAGTGGAAGATTTAAACGAATTTATAAATCAAAATCCTATCGAATGGAGTATAACAGGAGATGTATTTGCAGATAGTGTATATATAACCAAACTTAGAAATACAATAACTGATATAGATGAATTTAAAAAACAATGGCTAGAAATGAAAGCCAAAAGTGATGAAATAGGGGAAATATATAAAGCTGAAATAGCAAAACAAAATAGAGAAATTGCTCTAGCACAAAAAAATTCAAACAAAGAAAAAGATAAACCCTTTGAACCTATACAAGCAGAAAGTAAAAGCGAAACCTACAAAGATGATAATAAAATGAATGAGCTTTTAAAAAAGTTACTAGAAACTAAATTTGGCACAAGTGATGAGCTAGAAATTCTTTTTGGTATGAAATTTGGTGATGATAATGCAGGGGAATTTAATAAAATTCTTTCTTTAAATTCTACACCAAAAAGTATAGATATTAAGGCTTAAGATTTTTTAAATTATAAAAATCAAGTTAAACTAAAAAATTCTTCTATTTTTTTTCGCATTTCTTCGACATTGTCGATGCGATTAACACTATCTCTAAAGGCTGAAGCATCTTTATGGCCTTTGGAATACTCGTGTAAATGTTTACGAAATATACTCACACCTTGATCTTTATAGTGTTTTATCATTTCGTCAAAATGAGTGAGTATGATTTCTTTTTTGAGTTTTTCATCTACATTTTTACCACTTTTGATTTCATAAAATATCCAAGGATTTCCCACACTTGCACGCCCTATCATAAGTCCATCACATTTTGTGATCTCATAAACCTCTTTAGCATTTTGAGCATTGATATCACCATTTGCGATCACAGGAATTTTCACGCTTGCTTTAGCATTGGCAATGGATTCATAATCCGCTTTTCCACTATAAAGCTGTTTTCTTGTGCGTCCATGAATACTTACAAAATCCACCCCCAAGCTTTCGCAAATTTTAGCCATTTTTTCGGGATATTTTTCATTAAAGCCTAAGCGAAATTTAACACTTGTAAGGCTTTTTTTATTGTTTTCTTTAATCACTCCCACAAGGCTTTTAAAAAGCTCTAAATTTTCTAGCAGAGCACTTCCTGCACATTGTTTGACGACTTTATTTACAGGACAACCACAATTAAAGTCAATGCCATCTACAAAATCCATTTCATTAAGCATTTGAACTGCTTTTTTAAGCACTTCTTTATCACCCCCTGCAATTTGGACTATATAAGGGTTTTCAAGTTCAGCTCTTTCTAGCATATGTAAGGTTTTAGAGCTTTCATAAACTAAAGCATTGGAACTTATCATTTCACTTATTGTGATATCTGCACCAAATTTTTTTACCACATTGCGAAAAGGCAGGTCTGAAAAACCCGCCATAGGAGCTAAAAATAAAGGCTTTTTGCTAAAATCTATCATTGTATAAGCTGATTTAAATCGATTTTGATATTTTTTTCACGCAAGGCTAAAAAGGCTTTAAAATCATTGAATTTTTTGTCATCATTATGAATTTGTTCTCTGAGTTCATCTAAAAGTCCAAATTCAGCTAAAAGATATAAATACGCTCTTAAAGCTTCACTTTTTTCATTTTTGATTTTGTTAAAAATTCCTATAACTGCGTCAGGATTTAAAAGCTTGATGCTTAGTTTTGCTATATCAAGATAGTCTTTTTCACTAAGGATATTGTGAGAAAGTAAAACTTCATATTCAGCAGCATTAAGCTCTAAATTTCCTTCTTTAAAACGCTTGATGAGTGTAAGGATATGACAAGGTTTTTTTGTGATTTTGATATTTTTAATTTGCTCATAAGTTCCTTTTTTTATCAAACTTTCAAAAGCCAGATCTTGGAATTCGTCTTGAGTTTGACTAAGGTTTTTGATTTTGGAATAAGCATAATTTATATCATTTTTGATATGATTTTTTTCATTTTCTAGAAATAAGATATTATTATTTTCGAGTTTAAATTTGTTAAGATTGAAGTATTCTTCTTTTTTAATGCCGTCTATAAGATCTAAAATTTCATTGATTTTGTTTGCATTAGGGATTTTTTCATGTGTTTTTAGGGTTTTAGCTAGCTGTGCTACTTGTCTAAATTCCTTTGTTTGAAAGCTGATATTTGATTCTTTTTCCAAAAGAAGGTCGCGGGTAAAATTTTCAAATTTGGTAGAATCTTTGAAAAAATGCTTAAATTTTAAAGTGAGTAAAAAATAATAAAAACCCATATGAATGATGGCAAAAAACACTAAAGGTATCAAAGGTAAAATAAGCCATATCATTATAGGTAGCTCGAAGCTATATGTATTGAAATTTAAAGTATAATTTCCTAATTCTAAATACCAAGCAAGAGCAAATATAAGAGCTATATAAATAAAGCTTGCTATAAAAAATAATCTAATTTTCATAACTCTCCTTTTTCTAAATTTTCGCGGCATACGATGCAGTATTTTGCATGAGGTTTGATTTTAAGTCTTTCTATGGCGATTTCTTCATCGCAAGATTCGCATATTCCATAAGTGCCATCTTTGATTTTTTCTAAAGAATCTTCTATTTCTTCTAATTCTTGTTTTAAATTAGCACTGATAGCAAAATCAATTTGCGATCCTGTTTCAATAACAGAAAAATCCACACTATCACTTGGGACGCTATTATGTAAGGCTTCAATTTCTTTAGAATTGCTTTGCAAATTTTCCAATATAGTTTTTTTTCTATTTTCTAAGATAGTTTTAAAAACTTGTATTTCATTCTTTTTCATTGTTTAACCTTTTATTTGTGATAAGGATGATTTGAGTTGATACAAAAAGCACGATAAATTTGTTCTAAAAGTAAAATTTTTACAAATTGATGTGCTAAGGTGAGTTTGCTTAAAGAAAGTCTAAAATCTAAACTCTGGCTGAATTCATCCCTTAAGCCGTAAGCACCACCTATAAAAAAATTTAAATTATTTTTATCTGCTATGAGTTTTGCAAATTCTACGCTTGTAAGCTCCTTGCCTCTTTCATCAAGAACTATGCAAAAGCCTTTTGTATAAGGAGCAAATGCCTCTTCATAGCTTAATTTAGCAGCTTGTGCATTTAAATTCTGCGCCGCAGCTATTTTTTTATTAAAGAGATTGTGTTCTTTAAGATCTGCAAATTTGGAGATAAGTTTTGCGTACTTCTCACCCCAAATTTTAAATTCATCGTTTTTTTGTATGTGAAAAATATTAACTTGCAAGTTATTTTCCACAAAAGAATTTAAGAGTATCGCTAAGGTATTTTTTCATATCTGAACGCTCTACTATCGCATCTATGAGTCCATGTTCGAGTAGAAATTCAGCTTTTTGGAAGCCTTCGGGTAAATCTGCACCTATGGTTTGTTTAATTACTCTTGCTCCTGCAAAACCCACCAAAGCGCCTGGTTCAGCGATGATTAAATCTCCAAGCCAAGCGAAAGAAGCGCTCACGCCACCCATAGTAGGATCGGTTAATACACTGATATAAGGGAGTTTTTCTTTGCTTAAAAGTTTTAAAGCAGCGCTTGTTTTACTCATTTGCATTAAAGAATAAGTACTTTCTTGCATTCTAGCTCCACCGCTTGCACTTACAATAACAACAGGAGTTTTATCTGTGATGGCTCTTTGGATTGCTCTAACGATTTTTTCGCCTTCTACGGAGCCTAAAGATCCTCCCATGAAAGAAAAATCAAATACCACAAGTTGAGTTTTAAGGCCATCTATAAGGCATTCTCCACTAATGACCGCAGATTTTCTACCGGTTTTGCTTTCGCCTTCGCTCAAGCGTTTTTTATAGGACTTGCTGTCAACAAATTTGAGCGGATCTATGGCTTCTAAATTTGCATCATATTCAACAAAGGTATTTTCATCACTTAGGAGTTTTATCCTATCCATAGGAGAAATTCTCATATGATAAGAACATTTAGGGCATACATTAAAACAAGATTCTATTTCTTTATAATACATTAAAGCATGGCAACTCTGGCATTTTACCCAATGATTTGGAGCCTCTTTGGTGCTGGGTTGTTGTCTTCTGATTTTTGAAAAAATATCTGCAAAATTCATAATAATTCACCTAATTATTTTAAAAATTCCAAGATTATATCAAAAATTTTCTTATCTTTACTTATGAGAAGGAAATTTTCATTGTTTTCTATATATAAATTTTTACACAACATCAAAGCTCCTGCAGTATCAAAGATTCGAGTTTTTCCTAAAACTAAAACAAAGCTAAAATATGGAGCATAAGCAATGCTTAAAGCTGTAGCGCCCAAAGAGCGAAATTTAAGCTTATTTTGTGCAAGGTGGTTGATAAGACTTGGGCAAAGCGTTATTTTTTCTACGATTCCAATTTGAGAAAAATGATTAGGCAAAAAAGGAGAATAGTTAGGATTGAAAAGATTTGATTTTAAATTTTTATTATCATCAAAAATTAAAATTTCATGATTTGCTAGATTGCAAATAAAAGCACTTTGAGCTTCTTCATCTTTAAAAAGTGCTGCAGATGTTCCATAAAAGGGTATTTTAGAAACAAAATTTGAACTTCCATCTAAGGGATCAAGAATGATTTTATAAGGACTATTTTCTCCGATCAAGCCACTTTCTTCGGAAAAAATTTGACCTAGGTTGCAAAGGTGCTCTATAAAGATTTTTTCACATTTTAGATCAAGCTTATAGCTTTGATTATTATCAAAGCCAAGTTCGGGACAAAAGCTAAGATCGCTTTCGCAAATATTGTTAAGATACTCGCTAATTTGCAAATTTGCTTTTAGGCAAGCATCTAGAAATTGTTTCATTAAAAGCGTGTTCCTAGGTTAAATTCAAAAGTATTGGTATCATCACCTTTTTTATCGTTGAGTGGTTTAGCAAATACAAGTTGCAATGGCCCAATAGGAGTGATCCATTCTATACCTAAACCTGTACTCATTCTTTGAATTTCATCAAGATTTTTATTTCCTATCATCCCATAATCAAAAAATACACTACCGCGAAGTTTAATTCTATCGATTAAAGGAAAGCTAAGCTCTACAGAATTTGCAAAAGCTATAGTTCCACCCACTTCATCTCCCCATTCATTTTTAGGGCTTACAGTTCTACTTTCAAAACCGCGAAGAGAGCGAATACCACCTAAATAGATTCTTTGATTGATTGGAAGATAGCCTTCATCCCAAACTTTATAAAAACTTGCTTTATAACGATAAATAAGATCATAACCTATATAATCTTGCAAACCTTGATAAAAGTTAAATTTTGAACTCGATGAAAGGAATTCTTGATCTCCTCCAAGTCCTGCATATTCTAAGCTTGTTGAAGCGATAATACCTTTTCTTGGGAGATAATAATCATCAGTGTTGTTAAAAGTAATAGCAGGAGTGATAGAGCTTTTTATAGTTTTGCCAAGCTCATAACCTGTTCTTAAAAGTGTTGGGCTTAGATGATAGATATCACTTTGCTCAAGATTGTAAGTTAAACTTACATTATAATATCTTGCAAATTGACGACCTAGGGTGATATCAAAACCGTAATTTTTTTCAGAGTAATTATCCCATTCATAATCATTAGAATAAAGCGTTCCGCCCAAGCTGTATTGACTATCAAGAATGCGTGGATTTATAAGACTGATTCTCCCTGATAGGGTATCATCACTTTTATCTACACTCACAGAACTTTTAATACCTGAACCAAAAATATTGGTATCTGATAATGAAGCATTGAGTAACAAACCATCGCTTGAACCATAGCCAATGCCTCCTGAAATAGCACCCGTAGAAGCTTCTTTAACATTGACGATTAAATCTATATGTGTATCATCTACTTTTTCTTCTTTAATTTCTACATCATCAAAATAAGAAGTTCTTCTTAAAGCATTTGTAGATTCGCTTAAATCGGTGCGATTGTATAAATTTCCTTCAGTGATATAAAGTTCGCGACGTACTACTCTATCGACCGTGCGAGAATTTCCAGAAATGATAACATTTCTTATATAGACTTTATCGTGAGGAATGACCTTAAATACAACGCTAGCTTCTTGGGTTTGATCATTTTTTTGAATATCAGGATAAACCTCTGCAAAAGCATAGCCTAAATCAGCACTTTGTGTTTCTATGGTTTTTACATCTTTGCGAATGTCTTCTATATTGATAAGTTTGCCTTGGGTTGAGCGTAGGTTTTTTACATTTTGTATATTTTCTTCCTCGCTAAATAAAGGATTTTCTATACTTATACTCTCAATTTTATAAGGCTTGCCTTCTTTGATAAAATAAGTCAGATTGGCCTGATAAGTATCGGTATAGGTTTTAAGATAAGGCGAGGATACTTGTACATCAAGATATCCTTTTTTCATGTACTCATCGCTGATTCTTGCGCTATCATTGCTTAATTCAAAAATTTTGAGCTTTCCATCATTTCTTCCCCACATCCAGCCCATAAATTCTTTTTCTTTATTGACTATACTAGGCTCGATATCTGAATATGAAAATTCCTTTGCTCCACTTAAATTAACATTGTTAATAACGATATTTTCTCCGCGATTGACTATAAATTCAAGCTCTAGTCCTTCGGTATTTTCTAGAGTTTTTTTTCTGTATTCTACTATGGTATCAAAATAGCTTTTAGCCTCATAATAAGCTTTGATGCGTTCGCTTGCTTCTTTAGCGCTTGCTTCATCAAATAAAGTTCCTCTTTTTATACCCAAAATGCTCTCTACTTGTTTTCTATCATTAGATGCAATTCCTGTAATGCTTATTTTGGCTATGCTTGGTTTTTCTGTGACAATGATATTTAAAATACCATTATTTTCCTCTACGGCAATATTTTCGAAATAATTTTGTTTATAAAGGTTAAGTATGGCGGTATTGATTTTATCAAGATTTATTGTTTCGCCGATTTTTAATCCTGTAAGATTTAAAGCACTTGCATTTGAAAGATGATTTAATCCGTTAAATTTAATTTCTTTAATTACTGCTGCATTGCTTAGTGCAACTAAGGCACAAATGCTGATGATTTTTTTCATTTATTTTTACCTAAAGCTTTATTAAAAATTTGTATAATAGCAGAAAAAATTTAACAAAGAGATTGAGATAATATTATGAAAGTAGCAATTATAGGGCTTGGATTGATAGGGGGTTCTTTAGGACTTTGTTTAAAGGAAAATAAATTAATTTCTTGTGTGTATGGTTTAGATTCAAGCAAGGAAAATGAGCAAGATGCTTTAAATTTAGGACTTGTTCATGAGCTTATAGAATTTGAAAATTTGCATTTGTGCGATATGATTTTTATCGCAACGCCTGTAAATGCTATCATAGAGATTTTACAAAAATTAGTAAATTTGCCTTCAAATACAACCATTATAGAGCTTGGAAGTACAAAAAGAAAAATCATAGAAAAATTGCCTGCAAAGCTTACCAAACAAACTCTTTTTGCCCATCCTATGGCAGGAACTGAAAACAGCGGCCCAAAAGCGGCTTTTAAAGAGCTTTATAAGGATGCTGTTTGTGTGTTGTGTGATAGTGAAGTGGCTGATGATTTGCACCAAAAAAGAGCAGTAGAAATTTTTTCGCATTTGGGTATGAGGATTGTTTTTATGGATAGCACAGCTCATGATCATCATGCCGCTATTATTTCGCATTTGCCGCATGTGATTAGTTTTTCTTTAGCAAATTTTGTGATGAAAGAAGAAGATAAAAGAAATATCGTTCATTTAGCGGGTGGTTCTTTTAAGGGTATGAGTAGGATTGCTAAATCATCTCCTATTATGTGGGGGAGTATTTTTGAACAAAACAAAGATAATGTTTTAAGTTCTATTGAATTTTTTCAAAAAGAATTAGAATTTTGCAAAAAGATGATTGAAGAGGATAAAAATGAAGAATTAAAGTCTTGGATGCAAAAAGCCAATACTTTAAGAGAAATTTTGTGAAATTTGCTGGATATTTACTGAAATTATAATAAAATTTTTTTAAGTTTTTTAAGAAAAAATAAATTTTGTTAAAATAAAAATATATTTAGGAAAAAATATGGCGAGAAAAAAGGGAAAAATTTATTTATATTTGTTAGTTTTGGTTTTAATCGGTGTTTTGGCGTTTTTTATTTCAAAAACGAATGCTTTTGAAACAACACCTCCTAAAATCCTTATGCCAGATATCATTTATAGTGATCTTAAAAAACCTATTTCAGTTCATGTAAAAGATGATGAAGGTTCTATTGAAAGTGTTCAGATTTTCTTGCAAAAAGAAGGCAATGAAACAGGTATGCCTATAGCGGATGAAAAAATTCAAAATTCAAATGATATTACCTTACAAGTTGCTCTACCAAAACTTGCCTATAAAGAAAAAGTAAAATCTTTTATCATGGAAATTAAAGCCAAAGATAAGAGTTTTTGGAATTTTTTCGGTGGCAATGAAGCGAGCAAACAAGTCCTTATCATGATTGATGATAGTGCTCCAAAGGTAAATGTATTGAGCAATTCTTATCAGATTGAGCAAGGAGGTGCTGCTAGTGTTGTGTTTTCAGCTAGTGATGCAAATTTAGATAAGGTTTATATCGAAACAAATACAGGAAAAATTTTTCAAGCTACTCCTTATTTAAAAGAAGGCTATTACGCAGCTCTTATAGCTTGGGATGCAAGAGATGAAGAATTTCGTGCTTATATCATTGCTACAGATAAGGCAGGAAATATAACCAAAGAGCGCATAAGGTATTATTTTGTCAATCGCAAATACCGCGTTTCAAATATCAATCTTACAGATAGATTTTTAGATGGCAAAATAGAAGATTTAGCACAAGAATATGCGCCAAAGGATAACAATTTTACGCGTTTTGAGAAATTTAAATTTGTAAATGAAACCTTAAGAGGCAATAATGAAATTTTGATACATAAAATCACTTCAGAAGTGCCTGAAAGTAAAATCGATGATTTTAAAATCGATTTATTTTTACCACTTCGAAATGGTATGAAGGTAGCAGATTTTGCTGATCATAGGTATTATTCTTACAATGGACAATTTGTAAGCGATTCTTATCATATGGGTATAGATTTAGCAAGCGTGGCAGAAGCTCCTATTATAAGTAATAATTCAGGCAAAGTCGTATTTGCAGAAGAAAATGGAATTTATGGACTTAATTTAATCGTCTATCATGGTTTTGGAGTTTATAGTCTTTATGGGCATTGTTCTTCTAAAAGTGTTGAACTTGATGAGATTTTAAGCAAAAAAAGTGTAATAGGTAGAACAGGTGTAAGTGGATTGGCTTTGGGGGATCATTTGCACTTTGGTGTTTTAGTTCAAGGTGTTGAAACACGCCCTGAGCAATGGCAAGATAAAAAATGGATAGAAAATAATATTTACAATGTTTTAAACGAAGGTAAAAAAATAATTTTAGGAAAAAATTAATGAAACAATTAACTTTAGCAAAAACTGTCAAAGGCGTAGGTATAGGACTTCACAAAGGTGAGCCTATAGAAATCACTTTAGAGCCTTTAGAAGCAAATAGTGGGATAGTTTTTTTTAGAAGCGATTTAAATGCTACTTATAAAGCAAGCCCTGAAAATGTTATCAATACTCAAATGGCAACGGTTTTGGGCGATGAAAGGGGATTTATTTCTACTATAGAGCATTTAATGAGTGCAATCAATGCTTATGGGATAGATAATGTCCGCATCGTTTTAAATGCTAATGAAGCACCCGTAATGGATGGATCAAGCATTAGCTTTTGTATGATGCTTGATGAAGCAGGGGTTAAAGAGCTTGATGCACCTAAAAAAATTATGGTGATTAAAAAGCCTATAGAGGTAAGAGACGGTGATAAATATGTGCGTTTAACTCCGACTAAAGAACCGCGTATTAATTATACTATCAAGTTTGATAATGCTGTTATAGGCGAACAAAGCTATAATTTTGAATTCAGTAAGAAAAACTATATAGAAAATATAGCAAGAGCTAGGACTTTTGGCTTTTTAAAAGATGTTCAAGCCCTTAGAGATATGAATTTAGCACTAGGTGGAAGTTTAGAAAATACTATAGTGGTAGATGAAAATCGTATTTTAAATCCTGAAGGTTTGCGCTTTAAAGATGAATTTGTAAGACATAAAATTTTAGACGCGATTGGAGATTTGACTTTGCTTGGGTACCGTGTTTTTGGAGATTATATTTCATATGCTGGAAGCCATCATTTAAATCATTTACTTACTAAAGAAGTTTTAAAAGATAAAGATGCTTATGAGATAGTGACCCTTGAAAAAGCAAATGAAAAAGCTTATGAAAAGGTTTTTGCATAAAAAATTCATTATTGCTTAATGCCTTATCTAAGCCTTTGATGATTGGGATTTATCAAGATGATAAACTTGTAAAAAGCATAGAGAGTGAAGAAAAGGCAAGCGAGTTTGTACCCAAAATTTTAAAGATTTTGCTAAAAGAATTTAGCTTTGATGAATTAATTTATGCCAATGGTCCAGGCTCTTATATGGGGATTAAAATTTCTTATGTAAGTCTTAGGACTTTGAGTATAGTGAAAAATATCCCTCTTTTTGCTATCAGTGCCTTTGAGCTTAACAACAATCAACCCATTGCCGCTCATAAAAATATGTGTTTTGTAAAAAAAGAAGATGAGATCATCTTGGAGGAAAATACAGCTGGAGAGTTTTTTTTACCTCCAAATTTAAGCAAGCTTAATAAAAAAGATGATAATCTACCTTTTTACTTTTTATCTGCAATTTAAAGAATTTAGGAAAAAAATTGAAAATTTTAGTACCTGCTACAAGTGCAAATTTAGGCCCTGGGTTTGATTGTTTGGGATTGAGTTTAACACTTTTTAATCATACTATTATCGAGAAGTCAAATTTTTTTAGTATCAGTGTCAATGGTGAAGGAAGCGAGAATTTAAGCCTTAAAAAAAATAATATTTTTGTAAGTATTTTTAATGAAATTTATCAAAGATTAAGTGGTAGAAAAGATCATTTTAGATTTATTTTTGATAATGCCATTCCTTTATCTCGCGGACTTGGCAGCTCTTCAGCAGTGATTATCGGTGCTATTGCAAGTGCTTATGAGATGGCAGGTTTTAAAGCAGAAAAAGAGAAAATTTTAAATGAAGCGTTAAAATACGAGAATCATCCTGACAATATAGCTCCTGCAGCACTTGGGGGCTTTGTAGTATCCATGGTAGAAAATGAAAAAGTTTTCAGTATAAAAAAAGATTTGGATGAAAATTTAAATGCTGTTGTGGTTATACCTAATGTGGCGATGAGTACAGAACAAAGTCGCAACGCCTTGCCTTCGAATTTAAGTTTGAAAGATTGTGTTTTTAATCTTTGTCATTCTTCTTTTCTTACGGCTTGTTTTTTAGAAAAAAAGTATGATTTGCTCGCTCTTGCTAGTAAAGATTTATTACACCAAACGCGTAGAATGCAAAATTTACCCGAGCTTTTTGAGGTGCAAAAATTTGCTCTTGAAAATAAGGCTTTAATGAGTACGCTTTCAGGTTCAGGCTCAAGCTTTTTTAATTTAGCATACAAGGATGATGCAAAGCATTTAGCTCAAAAAATGGAGCAAAAATTTAGAAATTTTAAAATTCTTTGTTTAGAATTTGATAATAAAGGCTTTAAAATTTGCTAAAAGAAGAAAAAAAAAGATATAATTTTGTAAAAGATAAACATGAGCCCATTCGAATGTGTATAGTCTGTAAAAATCGATATTTACAAAAAAATATGCATCGATTTAAACATTTTCAAGGTGAGCTTTATAAAGACTTTGCTTTTGGACGCAGTGTTTATTTGTGTGAGACTTGTATTTTGAGTGAAGGCAAAGTCTTGCAAAAAGCATTTTTTAAATCTTGCAAAAATCTAAATACAAAAATCACTCAGCAGAATTTAAAGGAGATAGTTTTAAATGGCAAAAATTAGAATTCATGAAATTGCGAAAGAATTAGGCTATGACAGCAAAGAAATTATCGAGAAAGCAAATGAATTGGGATTGAATATCAAAACCGCATCTAATGCTGTAGAACCCGAAGTTGCAGCAGGAATTTATGAGTATATACAAACTAAAATTATACCCGAGGCTTTCAAGAAAAATTTAAAACAAGATCCTGTAAAAAAAGCCAAAGCTGCACCCAAAGAAGAAAAAAAAGAAGAAAAATCACCTAAAGAAGTAGAAACAAAAGCTCCAGCTAAAGTCGTAGAAGAAGTAAAGCCTGAGCCAAAAACTCCTGAAGAGCCTAAAGAAAACATTCAAGAGAGTTTAGCGAGTGCGACTTTAGCTAAAAGAAGAGGGCTTGTGATTGTCAAAAAGAAAAAAGATGAAGAAGAAGCTGCGAAAAAAGAAGAGCCAAAGGCTAGCACTCCTTCAAATGAAGAGCGTCTTAGCTTAAAAACCATGTTTTCAAATGCGGATGAAAATTTAAAGAAAAAGAAAAAAGAGAAAAAGCCTTTTGTAGCGACTAAGAAAGAAAGTGCTGAAAAAATGGACTTTTTAGAAGGCCATGATTTTGCTGATATTTCTTTAGAAGATGAAGATGTGGTGGTTTTACCTGATTTTAGTGTAAAAGAACAAGAAAAACCACAAAATACTATGAAAAAACCACCTAACTTTTTGCGTCAAGCAGTAGGAAATTCAGCAAATCTTGGGCTTGAGGGTGGAATTCAAAGAAGAAGTCGTAAAAAACCACCTAAAAAAGTTGAGAAAAAAGAAAATGAAGCGGTTTCGAGCGTAGAAATTTCAAAAGAAATTCGTGTTTATGAATTTGCAGATAAGATAGGCAAAAGCGTGAGTGAAGTGATTTCAAAACTTTTCATGCTGGGTATGATGACAACTAAAAATGATTTTTTAGATGAAGATGCGATTGAAATTTTAGCTGCTGAATTTGGTATAGAGATCAATATCATCAACGAAGCAGATGAGTTTGATTATGTAAAAGACTATGAAGAAGAAGTTGATGAGAAAGATTTGGTAAGTAGAGCACCGGTGATTACTATCATGGGGCATGTTGATCATGGTAAAACTTCTTTGCTTGATTATATCAGAAAATCTCGTGTCGCTAGTGGTGAAGCAGGGGGGATCACTCAACATGTGGGCGCTTATATGGTGGAAAAAAATGGGCGTAAAATCACTTTTATAGATACTCCAGGTCACGAAGCTTTTACTGCTATGCGTGCAAGGGGTGCAAGTATCACTGATATTGTAATCATCGTTGTAGCAGCAGATGATGGGGTAAAACCACAAACTAAAGAAGCGATCAATCACGCTAAAGCAGCGGGTGTGCCTATTATTATTGCTATTAATAAAATGGATAAAGAAGCAGCAAATCCCGATATGGTAAAAACTCAACTTGCCGAAATGGAAATCATGCCAGTAGAATGGGGCGGATCTTATGAATTTGTAGGAGTTTCTGCTAAAACGGGAATGGGTATTGAAGATTTGCTTGAAATCGTGCTTTTACAAGCTGATATTTTAGAGCTTAAAGCCAATCCAAAAAGCTTTGCAAAAGCAAGTGTTATAGAGAGTTCTATCCAAAAAGGACGCGGTGCGGTAGCTACTATCATCGTACAAAATGGAACACTTAAAGTAGGAAGCACTATCGTTGCAGGTGAAGCTTATGGAAAAGTGCGCGCAATGAGCGATGATCAAGGCAAGGCTTTAAAAGAGATCAAACCGGGTGAATGTGGTGTTATCGTAGGGCTTAGTGAAGTGGCTGATGCGGGTGAAATTTTAATCGCAGTAAAGAGTGATAAAGAAGCAAGAGAGTATGCTAACAAGCGCCACGAATACAACCGCCAAAAAGAACTTAGCAAATCCACTAAAGTTAGCATTGATGAGCTTGGAGCTAAGATCAAAGAAGGTAATCTAAAAGCCTTGCCTGTTATTTTAAAAGCTGATGTACAAGGATCTTTAGAAGCCTTAAAAGCAAGCTTAGAAAAGCTTAGAAATGATGAGATTAAAGTGAATATCATTCATAGTGGAGTAGGAGGAATCACGCAAAGTGATATAGAGCTTGCAAGTGCAAGTGAAAACTCCATCGTACTAGGCTTTAATATACGCCCAACCGGAGAGATCAAAGAGCGTGCTAAAGATAAAGGCGTGGAAATAAAAACTTATAATGTTATTTATAATCTACTTGATGATGTAAAAGCCTTGCTTGGTGGTATGATGAGTCCGATTATTTCTGAAGAGCAATTAGGACAAGCAGAGATTAGACAAGTGATCAATGTGCCAAAAATCGGACAAATTGCAGGTTGTATGGTAACCGAAGGGGTGATTAACCGTGGGGCTAAAATTCGCCTTATCCGTGATGGAGTTGTGGTTTATGAGGGAAATGTAAGCTCACTTAAACGCTTTAAAGATGATGCTAAAGAAGTGGCAAAAGGCTATGAATGTGGCGTAGGTATAGAAGGGTGCGATGATATGAGAGTGGGTGATTATATAGAAAGCTATAAAGAAGTAGAGGAACAAGCAAGTCTATGAACCCAAGTGAGATTAAAAAACTACGCACTGAAAGTATCTTAAAAGAGCTGATCCCTGAAGCTTTAGCAAATTTAGATGATGAAAATTTGAAAAATTTGTGTGTAGTGGATGTAGAGTGTAAAAAAGGCAGATATGATGCTTTTGTGTATCTTGATAAGATGTTTTTTAATGTTCATGAGCAAGAAAAAATTTTATCTTCTTTAAAAAAGGCAAGTAGAGCTTTGCAAAATTACTGCATGAGTGAGCAGGGCTGGTATAGGTGTCCGAATTTTCATTTTAAATTTGATGATAGGCTTGAGTATCAAAACCATATGGATGCACTTTTTGAAAAAATAAAAAAGGATAAAAATGAATCTTGAAGCCCTTTGCAAAGAAGCAGGACTTAGTTTTTATGATGATGAGCTAGTAAGTGAAAATGGCAGAAAAATTTATAGAATTTATGTACAAAAAGAAGGCGGGGTAAATCTTGATGATTGTGCAAGGCTTAGTGAAATTTTATCGCCTATTTTTGATGTAGAGTCACCTGTAAATGGAGAGTATTTTTTAGAAGTATCTTCACCAGGACTTGAAAGAAAACTTAGCAAGATAGAACATTTTGCAAAAAGTATAGGTGAACTTGTGAAGATCACAACCAATGAAAAAGAAAAATTCGAAGCAAAAATCATTGCTGTAGATGATGAAAATATCACTTTAGAAAATTTAGAAAATAAAGAAAAAACTACTATAAATTTTAATGATATAAAAAAAGCTAGAACCTTTGTGGAGTGGTAAGAAATCTAAATATGATTTAAAAATAACATAATTTAAGGATTTGGTAATGTGGAATTTAGATGAAAAAAAATTACAAGAAATGCTTGATGGCTTTTTAAATTTTCAAGAAGTATGGACTTTAGAAAAAGTTAAAAATATGACTCTTGAAGAATATACTAACATTAAAAAAGATAATCCAAATAGAGATGATTTTACTTTTTGGATAGAAAGTAAATTGGATAATCTAGGAAGTATTTGGGGTGGCTCAGCTTTTAAATTTGGTATATATAGAAGAAATGATGAAAGTCGGAAAGAATCTTCTAGCGGTAGATTATATAGTCAAAATTATGCTTGGATTGCTAAATATGGCAATAATGAAAATGAAGCATTTAATAATATCAAAGAAAAAATCATACAAATAATACAAGCAAGTCAAGATAATAATTTAAAAACTATAGAAAAAATAGATTTTGGGGATGCAATTAAATGGAAAATAGCTTTTCATTATCAAGATGTAAAGAATATAAAAATAGTTAATATTTTTTCTAAAAATGTTTTAGATTTAATATCTTTAAATGAATTTAAAGAAAAATTAAAAATATATCAAATACATAAAAAATTATTAGAGAATAAAAATTTATCATTAGTTAAAATGATAGAAAATATAGCTATTCCTTTATGGAATAAATATGGCATGGATAGTCAAAATTATATAGATAAAATGAAAAATTTATTTAGTGAATATTTAAATAAAAAGAAATTAGATAAAAATACTATAAATAAATATATTCAAGTTATAGAAAATATATCAAAAGAATTTTTAAAAGAAAATCTATATAGTTGTGATTTATTTAGTTTTGATCAAAATATAAATAAATTAAATAAAAATGAAGAATTTAAGTTAAAAAATAGCAATGGACACAATATGTATTCTAGTGCATTGAATTATTATAGAGCTTTTTTGATTGATTATTATGAACAAGATATTTTTATAACTGAAAGAGTGCAATCTGAGGAATCAAATATGAAAATTATACCATTAAATCAAATTCTTTATGGACCTCCAGGGACAGGAAAAACTTATCATACTATAGATAAAGCTTTAGAAATTTTAGGTGAAAATTTAGAAAGTAGAGATGAGAAAAAAGCAAAATTTGATGAGTATGTAAGAAAGGGACAAATAGTATTTACCACTTTTCATCAAAGCTATGGATATGAAGAATTTGTAGAAGGTATAAAGCCTATAATAGACAATGATGAAAATTCTCAAGAAGTAAAATATGATGTAAAAGATGGAATTTTTAAAGAATTATGTGATAAATCTTTGAAAAATTATATTTTATCAATGCAAAATGAAAATGAAATTGATTTAGATAAATTAATTTTTGAATTTGCTAATTATATTAATCAAGATTTTTTAAATAAAGGAAATGAATTTCCTTTAGAAAATAAAGTTAGTATTAAAAAAATTCTTTTAAACTTTAAAGATGAATATCGTTCTTTTTCATTGGGTGGTTCAATTAAAAGTCCTCAAAGCTTAACTATAGATATTATAAAAAGAGATTATCTAAATTTTAAAAATAAAAAAATTCTATCTTTTAAAGATATTAAACCAAAATATGATAGTCAAAGTGATTATCATGGTAATGCAATTTACTATTTTATGTTTTATAATAAATTAAAAGAATTTGAAAATATACAAAATGAAAAATTTAAAATAAAAAAAGAAATTTTAAAATCTTACATAATCATCATAGATGAGATTAATCGCGGTAATGTGAGTAAGATTTTTGGTGAGCTTATAACCTTGATAGAACCTAGTAAAAGGATAGGTGAAAAAGAAGAGTTAAAAGTGACTTTGCCTTATAGCGGTGAAAAATTTGGAGTGCCTAAAAATGTTTATATCATAGGCACTATGAATACAGCCGATAGAAGCATAACTTCTCTTGATACAGCTTTAAGAAGAAGATTTGAATTTGTAGAGATGATGCCTGATCCTGATTTGCTTAAGAATGTTTTTATTTGCAAAGATGTAGAAAATCCAAATAAAGATGAAGATTATTTAGGAGATGATGCTAAAACAGAAGGTTTTGCAGAGATACTTCAAAATATTTTAATAAGTATAAATAAAAGAATTGAGTTTTTATTGGATAGGGAAAAAACCATAGGACACGCATTTTTTATGAGTGAAGCTGTTAAATTTAATAAAGATAATTGGTGTAAACCAGATGAATATGAAGAAGATTGGTATGTTTTAAGTATCTCAAAATTAAAAAGTATTTTTCAAAATAAAATCATCCCGCTTTTGCAAGAGTATTTTTACAATGACTATGCTTTAATTAGCGCAGTTTTAAATGATAATGGTATGATTGAAAAATGTGAAAAAGATGATAAATATCTACAAAAAATAAAAAATTTGGACAATGTAGATAGCGAGAAGATTATTTATAATATTGCTTCATTTGATAATAAAATTTGGAACGATATAAAAACTTATCAAGCTATTTATAATGATGGGGAAAATCAATCAAAAAATGATAAACAATAACACCTTTTCCATCATCGAGCACCAAGCTTTTTCTAAAGAAGATTTGCAAGGAATTTTCAAAGAAAAGGCTAAAAAATTCTATCAAGAGCTAGAAGACTTTGCTAAAAATAATGAAAATTTTCTAGGCTTTAAAAACAAAAACACCCTAACAGCTAAAAATTATGTAGGCATTATCCAAACCAAAAGTGGAGTTTTAGAAATTTTACCAAAATGTACAAATTTGGACGGTTATAAAGATAAAGAGTGCAAATTATCTACTATCTCGAAAGAAAAACTACTAAAAAATTATATTTTAAATCAAATAAGTCAAGCTAAAACCAGTGAGAATTTTTATGGAGAGGATTTTGCTTTCAATCCCAAAACCCTTTTAATCAATATGCTAAAAACCTTAAAAAATTCTCCTTTTAAAAAATCCCAAATTTCATCTTTGCAAATTTCTAAAATGCCTTTGCTAGAGGTATTTATCGCAATGTTTTTGGACGAATTGGACGGGGTTTATAAAAAGGGTTTGAAAAAGGATTATATAAGCATTGAAGAAAATAGAAATTTTCTTAAAGGAAAATTGCAATTTAGCCAACATTTAAAACAAAATTTAGTTCATAAAGAAAGATTTTTCACTCAAAGTGATGAATTTATGCTCGATATTGCGCCCAATCGCCTTATAAAATCCACTCTCAATCTTTTAAAATCCAAAACCACTCACCATAAATTTAAAATCATCAAAGCTTTGGAAATGTTTGATGAGGTGGGATTTTCTACAAATTATGAAAAAGATTTCACTTATAAAATTTCAAGACATTTTGATTATTATGAAAATCTACTTTCTTGGTGTAAGATCTTTTTGCAAAATCAAACTTTTGCACCTTATAAGGGCAAAAATGAAGCTTTTGCCTTGCTTTTTCCTATGGAAAAACTTTTTGAAGATTATGTAGCTCATATGCTAAAAAAAGCAAATCCGACTCAAAATATCAAAACTCAAAGCAGCGGAAAATACCTGATCTCAAAAAAGGGTGAAAAATGCTTTATGTTAAAGCCTGATTTGTATATAGAAAATGAAACGATTTTAGATACCAAGTGGAAAATTCCAGATAGCAATGAAGATAAAAAGCATGGCATAGCGCAAAGTGATTTGTATCAAATGTTTGCTTATGCTTGTAAATTTAAAATTCATGATATTAAATTGATCTATCCTTTATGTGAAAGAACGATGAGTTTGCAAAATACAATAAAAGAATTAGAATTCAATGCAAATGAGCATTTGGTATTTTTAAATGATAATAGCCCTTTGAAAACAAATATAAAAGTGCAAGTGATTTTTGCACCTTTACCTTTTTAGTAAAAACTTTGCTAGCAAGTGTATCAAAAAGCCAAAGCAAGCTACAGCTATGATACAAGCACCGCTTGAGAGATTAAAATAATAGCTTATTATAAGCCCTAAAACGCAAAAAATCATACTCAATACACTTGCTAAAATCATTATTAAACCTAGTTTTTTTGTAAAATTTTCAGCTATAAAGCTAGGTATGCTAAGTAAAGCCATGATCAAAATAATCCCCACAAGGCGTATAGAAATCACTATGCAAAATGCCATAAGTGCGATTAAAAGATAATGAAAAAAGCTTGTATTTATCCCTCGCACTTTTGCAAATTCGACATCAAAGCTTAAAGCTTCAAATTGTCTATAAAATAAAAGCATTAAAACAATCACCACCCCATCTACTATCGCCATCAGCCATAGATCTTGCATTCCTACTGCTAAAATATTTCCAAAAAGATAAGCCATCAAATCCGTGCTATAACCTGGACTTAAATCTATAAGTATGATCCCAAAAGCCATCCCAAAAGCCCAAATCACAGCGACTATGCTATCGCTTCTGTGCTCATAACGCTTCGATAAAAATGCTACCAAAAAGGCTAAAAAGAGCGTGAAAATACCTGTGCTGATCAATATAGGCAAAGAAAAATAAAACGCTATACCAATACCCCCAAAAGCCCCATGCGTGATGCCTCCTGCTATGGAAAAGAGTCGATTTATCATCACAAGCGTACCTACGACTCCACAAGCAATGCTGACTAAAACCGCAGCCAATAAAGCATTTTGAAAAAAGGTGAAATTTAAAATTTCAAACATGGCTTTCCTTTGAAAATTTCAAACAAAAATTTTCTTTTTTAAAATTTGATTTTTTTAAATTTCTTCTTGCAAATTCTTGTTCACAAATTTTTTTCTTCTCACAATTTTCTTCATCGCAAAAGCAAGAATTTAAACTCATTTCTACATCGCAAAAATGCGAATGATTTTCATAAAGGTGTTTTAAAAATACGCTTTTGTCTTTTTCTTTGGTATTGGTATGCAAAAAGAGTTCTTTGTTTAAATACGCGATTTTATCACTATAAGCAAGCACGAGATTGATATCGTGGCAAATGAGTAAAATTCCTATACCCTTTTCATGCAAAGAGCTCAAAAGTTCAAAAATTTGAATCGCAGATTTGCTATCAACGCTTGCTGTAGGCTCATCTAAGATCAGCATTTTACATTCATCGACTAAAGCTCTAGCGATAAAAACGCGCTGCTTTTGACCTCCGCTTAATTCATTGATTTTTCTATCCCAAAAATCCTGCATACCCACGCTTGCTAGAGCTTCTAAGGCTTTGTTTTTATCTTTTTTACTATAAAAACCAAAAATTTTTTTATTGACAAGTCCCATTAAAACGATTTCTATAACCCTTGGGCAAAAGTTAGGATTAGCTAGAGTGTGTTGAGGGACATAGCCGATTTCATTTTTTTTAATCCCATGAAAACTGATAGTTTTTTTAGTCTTTAAAAGCCCTAGGATGAGTTTTACAAGCGTAGATTTTCCCGCACCATTAGGGCCGATGATAGAAAGAAAATCTTTACTATCATAGCTTAAGTTGATATTTTTTAAGATTGTTTCGTTATTGTAAGCGTAATTAAGATTTGATATTTCAAAAAAAAGCATTAAAAAACCTAACTATAAATTTTCATAAAAAGCATTTGCTGTTTTTAAAAGTTCATTTTCCCAATCATAAGATAAATAATCTATCTTGTAAATTTTTACATTGTATTCTTTTTCTAAAGTTTTTGCTGTTTTTTCAGGAAAACGAGTCTGTACAAAAATAACTTTAATATTTTTTTCTTTAATCAACGCACCCAAATTTTTTATATCTTTACTTTTTAGTTTTTTTCCTAAAAATTCTATATGATTTTGCACAAGATCATAACGCTTGGCAAAATATGACCAAGCGGGATGATATGTTATAAATTCTTTATTTTTTACTTTTTGTAATTTTGAAGAGATCTGTAAATTTAAGACATCTAACTCTGTTAAAAATTTATCTAAATTATGCTTGTATAAGCTTTTGTTTTGAGGGTATTTTTCTACTAGAGCATTATAGGTATTTAAGGCTATGTTTTGAACTAAAATGGGATCAAGCCAAGTAAAAGGATCTAAAATTTCTTTGGAGTTGCTAGAACTAGTTTTAGCTAGAGGGGTATCTTTTTGCATGTCTATGATTTTAACTTTTGGAAATTTTTGTTCTAGTTTATCTGTTAATTTCTTTTCAAATTCTAAGCCTATGGTAAAGTAAAGCTCACTTTTTTCAAGCTTTTTCATAGGGTTTGATTTGGATTTTGGCTTGTGTGTATTTGCGGATAAGATGTTTATATTTAGAGTATCACCTGCTATTTTTTTAACAAAAAAAGCTTGTGGGGCTATGCTTACGCTGATTAAAGGTAAATTTAGATTTTCACTTGGTTGTAAGGTTTTAGCGCAAAGAAAGGAATTAAAAAGTCCTAAAAATATAAAAAGAAGGAATATTTTTTTCATTATTTTATATCCTAAAGAGAATGAAATTTTAAAAAATTATAACAATATTAAGTTTATAAATTAGAATTTCTAAATTTTTATAGCACATCTATATGAAATTATTGTTTCATAGGGTATATTTTTTAATTTAAGTTTAAATTTGCTTATTTATAATTACAACATCAAAAATTCTCTTTTAAAATTTTTTAAAGAAAGGTGTAAAATCTGTGAAAAGTGTCAAAATTAAAGTCTCACTTATTGCAAATTTGATAGCAATTGTGTGTCTAATTTTTTTAGGGATATAACATTTATCTTTGTTAAGGATGAGGTTTTTAATCAAGTGGTTAAGTCTGAAAGTAATTATGTAAGAACTGCTAAAAATTCTATGGAGGCTTTTAAAGCAAGAAATACCGCAGCTCTTGAAAGCTTGGCTAAAAATATTTTAAAACTTCCTTATGAACAAATCAGCAATCAAGAAGCTTTAATGCGTTATGTAGGTAAGGATTTAAAGGTGTTTAGAGATGCTGGAGGGTTTTTAGCAGTTTATATTGCTCAGCCTGATGGTGAACTTGTTGTTACAGATCCTGATTCTGATGAAAAAGGTTTAAATTTCGGAATTTATGGTAAAGCAGACAATTATGATGCTAGAACAAGGGATTATTTTAAAGGAGCTGTAAAAGCAAATGGCTTGTATGTAACTCCTTCTTATCTTGATTTAACTACTAACCTACCTTGTTTTACTTATGCTACACCGCTTTATAAAGAAGGAAAATTTATCGGAGTTTTAGCAATTGATATTTTGGTAAAGGATCTGCAAAGAGAATTTGAAAACTTACCAGGAAGAACTTTTGTGTTTGATAGCGAAAATTCAATTTTCGTTTCTACTGATAAAGAGCTTTTAAAACCAGGTTATGATGTTAGCCCTGTTGCGAATATCGCTAAAGATAAAAAAGACTATGAGCCTTTCCGTTATGTAAGACCACTTGATGGAACTCAAAGATTTGGTGTATGTGCTAAGGTGTTAGGAGAATATACAGCTTGTGTAGGAGAACCTATTGATTATATAGAAGAGCCTGTGTTTAAAATTGCTTATATACAAATTGCTATAGTAATTATTACAAGTATTATTAGCGTTCTTTTACTTTATTTTATTGTATCACGCTATCTATCCCCACTTGCAGCTATCCAAACAGGTTTAACTTCATTCTTTGATTTTATCAACCATAAAACTAAAAATGTTTCTACTATTGATGTAAAAACCAATGATGAATTTGGTCAAATCTCTAAAGCTATCAACGAAAACATCCTTGCTACTAAACAAGGTTTAGAACAAGATGCTAAAGCAGTAAAAGAAAGTGTTGAAACTGTAGGAGTAGTAGAAAGTGGTAATCTTACTGCAAGAATTACAGCTAATCCTAGAAATC
>NZ_JAEQBS010000069.1:0-245 GCF_017846535.1 Campylobacter sp. JH32 | reverse complement strand
AATAATAGAAAATATAAAAACAAAAAAGAAAAATATAAGAATAAATATTAAAAGATTAATAAAGAATTCTAGCATTTATTAACTCCTCTTAATTTTCTCTGTTTTTTCATAAGACAATTTGTAGTGTCGGGCTGATGTTTTAAAAGTTTAAATCTATTTACAAAATCAATAGTTCTTTTACTCAGTGCATCATTTAACCCTACCCTACTAATATCATTATCCAATGTTATTTCTTTACTATCAAA
>NZ_JAEQBS010000068.1:0-255 GCF_017846535.1 Campylobacter sp. JH32 | reverse complement strand
ACAATAAAGAAAATTCAAATGATTTAAAAAAACAATTCTTTAAAAATATAAAACAAGCTTTATTTTATCTTTTTCTTGTCATCTTAACTTTTTATAATATTACTTATTTAACTCTTTTAACCTTTTTTCCTTTTCCTTTCTTTGGATGGATTAGCTTGTTTATACTTTCTACTATATGGGTATATTTATTTTTAAAGCTTGTCTTTTATCTTGTCTTTAAAATTTTTAATATTGATAAAAAAATTAAAAAGTTTT
>NZ_JAEQBS010000067.1:0-255 GCF_017846535.1 Campylobacter sp. JH32 | reverse complement strand
ATTTATCACTGGGTATTTTTATGCCCTTTTTTGGGTGTTGATAGGAGGAAAATTACATGAAAATAATTAACTTAGGCATTCTGGCTCACGTTGACGCAGGAAAGACAACATTAACGGAAAGTTTATTATATACCAGTGGTGCAATTGCAGAACTAGGGAGCGTAGATGAAGGCACAACAAGGACAGATACAATGAATTTGGAGCGTCAAAGGGGAATCACTATCCAGACAGCAGTGACATCTTTTCAGTGGGAGG
>NZ_JAEQBS010000066.1:0-255 GCF_017846535.1 Campylobacter sp. JH32 | reverse complement strand
GTGAAGATGTTAGATAAAAAATTAGAAAGATAATTTGAGATTTAGATTTTTGGAATAACAAATGAGTAAAAACATTAAAACACAAGAAGCTAAATTAGACTTAATCACTAAATTTTTAGACTATGCTGATATAGCAGATGCTAGTTATGCTATGTTGCAATATGTTTGGGAAAATATAGAGCAAGATGAAAAGAATAATATTTATAAAGCAGATAAACTTACTTTTGGTGATAAATTAAAGCAAGATATTGTTAT
>NZ_JAEQBS010000065.1:0-255 GCF_017846535.1 Campylobacter sp. JH32 | reverse complement strand
TACAGCAATATCTGCATAACCATAAATAGCACCTAATAAATTAGGTTTATCTAATATACTACTTCCTCCACTTAATTGTATATAAAGTATAGTAGCTTGGATAAATCTTGCATTAAAACCATTTTGAGACATATCATTAGCTAGGTATTTATAATCACCTAATATTCCTGCTGCCATACCCCATTCATTATGAAATAAACTTGATCTTAGATTATGTTTATTATCATCTACTATTCTATATAATTTTTCATATTT
>NZ_JAEQBS010000064.1:0-255 GCF_017846535.1 Campylobacter sp. JH32 | reverse complement strand
CAATTCTATATTTATTATAATCAATCACCCAATCTACTCCCATAATTTCATCTATAAAAGGAAGCATACCAAATTCATCAGGTTTTAAAGTCTTAGCTAAGGTTTTAATCTCTTGTTCTCTTAAAGGGTTTTTATGCACTCCTACTAAACCACTTCCTACAGCAATATCTGCATAACCATAAATAGCACCTAATAAATTAGGTTTATCTAATATACTACTTCCTCCACTTAATTGTATATAAAGTATAGTAGCTT
>NZ_JAEQBS010000063.1:0-255 GCF_017846535.1 Campylobacter sp. JH32 | reverse complement strand
TAGAGTATAAAGACTTAATTTCAAACACTTTAAAAGAACAAAAAACCACACAAGTAGATAAAAAACAAGCTATAGCTAAACTTCATGCTCTTTTAGAAAATCAAAACCTAGAATGTATCCATGGAGGCAAAGTCATACTTAAATCAAACAAAGGAAAAACTTTTAAAGATGATGGTGTGCCTATAATGCTAGAAAGTGATTTATTAAACTCTAGTATAGTAGCTTGTCCTAATACTATAGCAGGTGTAAGTGTTC
>NZ_JAEQBS010000062.1:0-257 GCF_017846535.1 Campylobacter sp. JH32 | reverse complement strand
ACACCCGGGCTTGTATCACTTAAAGCACCTTTTGTGAGTTTAGCTAAAAAATCCTCAGCAAAAACAGAACTAGTCAGTAAAGAAGTTAAAGCTAATAAAGCAAAAATCTTTTTCATTGAAAATCCTTTCATAAATTCTTTTTGTAAGTTCTTTAAAACTACTATCGACTTATTCTAGCAAAAGTTTAATCTTGCTTTGAAAGTTAAGTGAATTTTCTTTAAATACTTAAAATTTTATTCTCGGTTTGTTTGCTTTTG
>NZ_JAEQBS010000061.1:0-278 GCF_017846535.1 Campylobacter sp. JH32 | reverse complement strand
TCGAACCATATTAATTGCCGCAGATGGATTACCCGTCCCGGTCATGAGTCCTGTCGCGCCACGCACTACTTCTACGCGTTCAAACAGTGCCATATCAGAAAGTGCGTCGCCCAGATTCCAGCGCGATTCAAAATAGGTGGGGATACCATCAACCATATAGTTATCGATCTGGAATCCGCGGGAATAATAAAGAGCACGATCGGAATCCGCTTGGCTTTTGCTGATCCCCAGCGTGTTTTCCATCACTTCGCCCAGCGTTTGTAACTGCTGATCTTCCA
>NZ_JAEQBS010000060.1:0-281 GCF_017846535.1 Campylobacter sp. JH32 | reverse complement strand
CAAAGGCATCCCCTCTAGCTGCTACAAATAATAATGGAAATTTTCGTATATAAAAATTTATTTGTTTTAAATTGTCTCTTTTAATGCAAATTCTTAAATATCTAACAGATATTTTTTCTGATAGTATAAAAATCATAGCATTATCTTTTATTTCACATAATTCACTATCAAAAGAATAAAAAATTAAATTATCTTTGGAATATTCGATATTAACTATATTAGTTTTATTATTTAGTTTTAAAACTATACACTCTAACTTTATTTCTTTTTGTAAATCAAAA
>NZ_JAEQBS010000005.1:0-141206 GCF_017846535.1 Campylobacter sp. JH32 | reverse complement strand
CTTTTCAATATCAAGGATTAAATTTTAAAATTAACTTGAGCTGATTATTTAAAATATAAGGATTGACAATGAAAAAAATTTTCTTAGCATTTATGGTTTTAGTTAATTGTGTTTTTGCTAGTGATGAACTAAATATAGACAGTTTATTTAAAAAGCAAATAGGCTTAAGAAGCATTACAAGCTTTTCTTTACTTAGCACAGGAAATGCAAACTCGTATTCTCTTTATCCTAATATAACAATAGGCGGAGATCCTACAATTTGGAATGATACAAAGCAAGTGTTTTTAACTCAAACTTTCATTTATACCCTAACACCTAAGTTTGACATACTTATTTCAGGGGGCGGAAGTTATGCAAGACAAGAATATACAAACTTTTTTACAAATGAGTATTCTAGTAAAAACAGAATAGGTTTTGATAATTTATGGCTAGGTTTTATTTATACAGGCGATAGCATTGCAGATTTAATTCCACAAATTACCTTTCAAACTGCAGTCGTTCAAAGAGAAAAAGCAATCAATCAAACCAAAAACTTTTATCTAAAATCACAAAGCTTACAAGCTAGTTTAAGGGGATATAGCGATCCTGTAGTTTATAGTATTTATACAGGATTTGGTTATAATCAATCAAGAAAATTTAAAACTCTTAAAATAGAGTATGGAAATAGTATTTATGTGGGTGGAAATTTATCTATTATTCTAAGCCCCAAAATTACTTTAGATTTAGGAGCAGAGCAAAGATTTCAAATGAAACAAAAAATCAATGGCTATCAAAATTCTGAAGTGCGTTCTATTCCAACTTTAAGTTTAGGTTCTACTTATAGCATTAATTCAGATACCGCAGTTTCTGTTAATGCTAGTTTTGGAGGAAGCTCTGCTTCTCCTGATAGCATATTTGGGATAAGCTTATGGAAAAAATTCTAAAAATTTTATTATTTTTACCCATTCTTGCTTTGAGTACAAAAGCCGAATGGGTAGTTAAGTCTTATCAAGAAATTAAAAACGAAAGAGTAATAAGACAAACTTATGAGCAATCTTGTGGGGCTTCATCTTTAGCAACTTTACTTAATATACTTGATGATCAAAAAAAGTTTGATGAACTTGAACTTTTAAAGATTATGAGCGGACAAGAACTTTATACGGATATGGTAAGCTTTACAGATTTAAACGATGCAGTTAAAAAACTGGGCTTTCAAAGCAATTCATATCAAATCAATAGAGAAAACTTGGATAAACTTGTAAATATTCCAATGCTTGTAAAAATTGAAGATGATCCACGCTTTCCACATTTTGCGGTAATTATTAATCATAAAGGTAATTATTTACAAGTGCTTGATCCAAGTCATGGAGAATATATAAGTTCCAAAAATCAATTTTTTAGTATTTGGGATAGATATAATAAAGGCGGTTATGCTTTAATTGTTGCTCCTAAAAAAGAGCTAAAACCTTTTAAGTTAAACACTCCAAAATCTTTACATTTTGATTTCAGCCCTTTTAGTTTGTTTTAGTTTTAATTCGTTTATATTTATTATTCTTAATTTGTAGGCTAAAACTTTTTATCTTAGTTGTTCTAATCTTTCTTTTTTAGAACCAATTTCTGTAATTTGAACGCCGAAGTTACCATCGACAATTACTACCTCGCCATAAGCAATTCTTTTATCCCCAATTAAAATTTCAAGCGGATCGTTTGCAAGTTGATTAAGCTCCACAACTGAGCCTATATCCATAGTTAAAACATCTTTTAAAAGCATTTTTTTATTGCCTATACGCACACGAACAGGCAAACGCACATCCATGATGAGATTGATATTTTTAAGTTCTTCACTTATCTCAAAACCTTTATTTTCTGAATTTGAGCTAGAGTGTGCATGGCCATCATCTGCAGCTTTGCCGCTTAAAATATTATGAAGAGTTTGATCTACAATTAAAGAAATTTGCTCTTCTAAGTCTTCTATTTTGACATCAAAGAAATAAAGTTTTGTAAAATCTTTAAAATCAACATTTTCTGCTACAAATTCGCAAGAGCTGATTTCAAAATCCATTTTTGGTATGTCTTTTTGTGCGCCTAAAGTGGTAGAAAAAGCCGAAATGATGTTTTGAATTGCTTCTTTAGCAGCGTCCATTTCATCAGGGCCTAGTTGATCGTTTTTAGAAATTTCTTCTTCGCCCATCATCCATTCACCAATAGCACTCATAAGTACAGCACCTGCTAATATACCTATTTTGCCACCTTCTTTGATGTTAAAAACCGCATAAACAAGAGGCGGTTTGAGTGTATCTTGTGATGAAACATCAAATTCTTTATATTCGCTAAATTCTGCACTTTTTCCTGTAAGTCCTTCTATGGTGCTTGTGCATTCGTTTGTAAATAATTTTAAAAATTCATTGATCATATTTCTTCTTCCTCCTCTTCAGGCTCATCATAAACACTGGCTTTAGCTTTACGCTCTTCTTCGTATTTTTCCAAAATTTCTTTGATTTCATCTTTATCTGTGCGTATAAGTTCTAAAATTTTAATAGATTTTCTAAAACGATGCAATCCAATTTGTGCTAAGAAAACATCTTTTTTATCGATACTTACTATAGCTTTATCGTCTGCTTCTCTATCAAGCCTTAAAATATCGCCTTGTTTAAGTTCTAAAAATTCATGAACATTAATTAAGGTTTTTCCTAAAATTGCCTCATATACCACTTCAGCACGACCGATTAAAGTTTTAAGTTCTTTGTTGCGTGATTTTTTGGCTGAGGTTTCACCCATCATAATATCACGGTTTGCTAAACGACTCAAGATACTTTCTAAATGGACAACAGGATAGCAGATATTTACCATACCGCTTGAATTTCCTATGATGATTTCCATCACCACCATGATAACGATTTCGTTTTGCGATACGATTTGTACAACATTGGGGCTTGATTCTTTAGCTTCTATACTAGGATAAATTTCAGTTACTGTAGCCCAGCTTTCTTTAAGTCTTTGCATGATGATACGCAAAATAGAATCAAGCAAATTAAGCTCTATATCAGTAAGCTCTCGCGAAGCCTCATAGCTATCGCCTTGACCTCCTAAAAGTCTATCTATCATAGGAAAAGCAATGCTTGGGTTAATCTCTAAAACGCAGTTTCCATCAAGAGGCTTGATAGAGAAAACGTTAAAGCTTGTAGGGCTTGGTAGCGACATCAAAAACTCACCATAAGTCATTTGATCCACCGAGTGAAGTTTGGTTTCAACAATACTTCTCATCATGGACGAAATTTGAGAAGCTAAATTTCTTGCTAGTTTATCGTGTATACCTTTAATTGTCCTAAGTTGCTCTTTAGATACCCTATTTGGACGCTTAAAGTCATATACAACTATATTTCTTTCATCTTTTCCATCTTTTTCAGAGGCTGTAGGCGTATTGGTATTATCATCGACAACTTCAAGTAGAGCGTCAATTTCTTCTTGGGAGAGTATTTCTGCCATTACACTAGCCTTTCTCTAAGTTTTTTTAAAAGTTTTTTATGAATTTGTGAAATTCTACTCTCGCTAATCTCTAAAATTTCACTAATCTCCTTAAGACTGAGTTCTTCATAATAATAAAGCTGTATGATGAGTTGATCGCGTTCTTTAAGATCTTCTAATACTTCGTGAATTTTTTCTAAAAGTTGTTCTTTTTCTAATTTTTCTAAAGTATCATCTTCATTATAAAGCTCTAATTGATCATCAATGGGTAAAGTATAGCTAATAGCATGTGCGGTGCGCACTTCTTTAATCTTTTCTACATCCAAATCAAGCTTTTTAGCTAGATATTCATCATCAGGCTCTTCTTCATGTTCTCTAAAATATTCGTCGATTAAAATATCAATATCTTTAATGATTTTACGGTTATTGCGACTCATTACATCTAAAGAGCGTAAAAAATCAAGCATAGCGCCATTAACACGCTTTCTAGCAAATCCCCAAAAACTATCATTTTGCTCTTTATCGTAGCGGCGTGAAAGCTTGATCATTTCTTCAACGCCAATGCTAATTAGATCATTTACATCAATGCTAGAAGGCAAGCGTTCTTTTAGTCTAAAAGCCATTGCACGAAGTGCAGGCATATAGGATAAAACTAGCTGATCTTGTTCATCTTTTATCATTTGAGCATAGGCTTTAGGCGGCTCTTTTTGCATTTTTGCGTCTTTCTTTTGATTCGTTTTTCTTAAGCTCTTCTCTTTCTTCGTTAAGCTTTTCTAAGATTATATCCATTTTCTTTTCACGAATGACTAAGTCATTTATAATATTATTGCTAGTCTTTTCATAATCATGTTTATTGAAAATTCGCCCACTGATTTTTTTAATATCGATAAAATTCATAATAGCAATGTGTATAAAAACATAAAACATAAAAGTAATAAAACAAGTAGAAATTAAAATATCAAAAGCTTCTTCTATACTAATAATACTAAAAGCCAATCCTATAAAAAATCCGCAAACGGTAAAAAATGCTACATAATTTTCAGGTCTCATAATATCTTCTCTTTATTGCTTAGAATCGTTCGATGATTTTCCTAAAGAAATTTGAAAAACTTCGACTTGTGACATTATCAAGCACTTTCCGTTCCAACCTATATAAAAGCTTGGAAGCTAGGGCTTTAAGCTCGTCACTTGAAGCAGAATTTTCATCTGTAAACAAGGTGCGTTTTTTAATGCTACCACTTACATCTTTTGAAGCGCTCAAGTGTCCTAAAAATTCTAAATTTAAACGATTTTTTATATTTGCATCAGCAACTTTTTTAATATTTTCAAAAACTTTTAAAGCCTCATTTTCATTTTTGACAACATTAAATAGCATCAGTAAATTTTCTTTTGTCTTAGAGGTGGTTTTAATGGTTGCATATGCATCGGTAATCGCAGCAGGATCAGGAACGGTTACTACTACAACTTCATCTGACATTTCTAAGAAATTCAGTATATTTCCTCCTATTCCTGCACCTGTGTCGATGATAAGAAAATCAAGCTCATCTAAAATACTTGCTTGATTTAAAAATCTTTCATAAATGTTTTTATCGTTGTATTTTAAAATTTCATCACCGCTTTCACCAGGGATGAGCCATAAATTTGGCTTTACTTCGATCAAAATATCTTCTAAAGAGCATTCTCCGCGCAAAACATGTAAAAGATTTTTTTGAATGCGAACATTTAAAATAACATCAAGATTTGCTAAGCCAATATCTGCATCAAAAAGTCCTACTTTATATCCATTATTAGCAAGTACATTTGCCAAATTTGCGCTAATGGTGCTTTTACCTACTCCACCTTTTCCACTTGTAATCGCTATAAAATGAGTGTTTTGTGATTTTTTTCCTCCATTTTGATTCATAAGGCTACGGAGTTTATTGGCTTGATTATTCATTATCTTTTCCTTTGTTAAAACCTTCTAAGATACAGCGAACTAAAAAATCGCTATTGGCTACTTCTATATCATCAGGCACTTCTTGTCCTGTAGAGAAAAAGCTTAGTGGGATATTAGTTTCATAAATTAAAGAGAAAATATTTCCAAAAACCTTAGTTTCATCAAATTTGGTGATGATAAGGGTGTCGATATTTAAAAATGAAAAATTTTTGTAAATTTCCATCAGGTCTTCATGCTTGGTATTAGCAGAAACGACTAGACTAACATCAATTTCAGCATTTGAATGCATAAGAAATTCTTTTGTTTTGGCAAGTTTGTTTTGATCGTATTGCGAATTTCCTATAGTATCGACTAAAATTACTTCGCAGTTATTAAGACTTTTAATCGCCTCGTCCAAATCTTTTGGTTCTATACTATCGATGATGGGAAGTTTCATCATTTTTGCATATTGGAAAAGTTGTTCTACAGCACCGATTCTATAAGTATCTAAAGTGATTATACCTGTTTTATAGCGCTTATCTCCATAAGCATAACGAAAAGCTAGCTTTGCTAAAGTTGTGGTTTTTCCAACCCCTGTCGGGCCTACAAGCATCATAATTTTTTGTTTTTTGATTTCACTTTCTACCCTGCAAGGTAAAATATTTCTCAAAAGAGAATAAAAATATCGTTGCACAGCGTCTTTGTTTGTTTTCATGGCCGCAGGCATATTTTCTATAGTGGCTTTCATGATAGCTTCTAAATGCTTTTCAAGCATACCGCTTTCTTTGGCTTTTTTATAAATGGTTGCAAATTCAGGAGGAATGATAAGATTGTTGCGAGCTTCTGCTTTTTCATCCCACATCATGTCTGCGAGTAAATCGATTTTATCATTAAGCTTATTGATTTGTTTTTCAAAATTCTCTATTTTTTTATTATAGTTTGGATTGGGTGCATAATTATCTACCAAAGGGGTATTGGTTACTTTTGAAATTTCATTGCTTACTTCACTTAAGCGTTCTTTAAAATCGTTAAAACCCATGGTGGGATTAGGATTGATTTTACTTTGTGGAAAGTCTTGGTAATTAGTGTCGCTAGTTTTGGTTTTTGCTAAATTTGCCCTAGTATTTGAAAAATCAAGAATCACATCTTCATCTTCGTTATTTTGTGGTATTGAAGCATTGACTTTTTCTTCAAGATTTTGTTTTTCTAAAGTTTTAGCGATAGTTTTTTTAGGAGGCAAGGATTTTCCCATTTTTTTCAAATGCTCTTCATAATCACTCTCTTCTATAGCAACCATTACTTCATAAAGAGCAGCGCGGTTAAGTGTTTTGGGACGAATTTGTTTATTGGTAATAATTAAAGCTTTGTCGCCATAATCCTCTTTTACTTTCGGGATAATTTGCTCTGTATCTTCTACAGTAAAGGTATGGATAAGTTGTCCCATTTACAATCCTTTTGTTAAGCCCAAGGGCAAAATTACACTTATTCTTTGATTAGCCCCTATATGAGGCACCATACACCCCTCATCACGCTTGACTTTTTGTGAAAAATATAAAAGATCTAAATCAAGTGTTCTAGGAGCGTTTTTGAAAGTTCTTTTTCTTTTAAATTTAAGCTCATAAAAAAGTAAAACTTTCAAAAAAGCTCTTGCGTGTAGGTTTGTTTGTATAAGCATTGCTGCATTCGTAAAATCTTTTTGAGCTTTAAAACCAAAAGCTTCATTGATCAAAAATGGAGATGTGGCTAAAATTTTAAACCTTCTATCCTCCATCATTACACGAAAAAGCTTGTTAAACCTTTTTTTTTCCGGCTCTATATTGCTTCCTAGACCTACTAGAGCAAGGTATTTAAATTCTTTTTTGTTTTGGCTAAAATAAGGAAAAAAACGGCTTGTTTCAAGTCGTCTTGCTCCTTTTATTTTTAGCATTTTTAATTTTGAGCCCCAGCTTGCATTTGCTGTGCTTGCGCAGCATGCAAATTTTTTACTTGCTCGCAAATTTGAATAATGCCCATTAAAGCTAAATGATAACCAAAAGGACCAAATCCTACTATAGATCCAGAACATACAGGAGCTATAAGGCTTTTTTGACGAAATTCTTCTCTGCGATAAACATTACTGATGTGTACTTCTATCGTAGGTAAAGCCACTGCAGAAATCGCATCACGAATGGCTACTGAAGTATGAGTATAGCCTGCAGCATTGATGATTATACCATCTACTGTACCAAGACATTCTTGAATTTTATCTACAATTTCGCCTTCAAAATTGCTTTGAAAAAAATCTAATTCAACATTGTTTTGAGAAGCTGCCATCTTCATTTGAGTATGAATGTCTTCCATTTTCATTGCACCATAAATTCTAACTTCCCTTACGCCTAGCATATTGATATTTGGGCCTTGGATGACCATTATTTTCATAATTTTGCCTTAAAATTTTTATTTTTAACCTTTTATTATAACATTTTAAAATAAATTTTCGCTACAATGTGATTTTATTCAAGGAAAAAAGAATGTATATAATCAGTGCAAAATATATCTTTTTATGTGACGAGCAATTTAGTATTTTAGAAAACAAAGCCTTTGTTTTTGAGAATGAAATTTTAGAATTAGGCGAATTAGAAGAATTAAAAAAACGATACCCAGAGGCTAAGCTTATAAAAACAAGCCCTAATTGCGTCATTTTGCCTGCTTTTATCAATCCGCACACCCATTTAGAATTTAGCGCAAATTCGACCACTTTGCATTTTGGAGAATTTTTAATTTGGCTTAAAAGCGTGATTAACTCTCGTTCTATGTTAAATGAGCAAGCTAAAGAAGAGCTTATATTAAAAAACATTCAAAAAATGCAAAAAAGCGGTATAGGTACTATAGGTGAAATTTCAAGCTTTGGCAGCGATTTAAATCCTTGTGTTAGAGCAAGTCAAAATGGAATGCGTGTTGTATTTTTTAATGAAATTTTAGGCATAAATGAAGCCCAAATTCAAGATAAAAAACAAGAGTTTTTAACAAGATTTGAAAAATCTTTAAAATTTAAAGATGAGTTTTTTATACCTGCTATTTCTGTGCATTCTGCTTATTCAACTCATCCAGAGCTTGCAAAATTTGCAATCAATCTTGCTAAAAAGCAAAAGTTATTAATCAGTACGCATTTTTTAGAAAGTAAGGCTGAAAATGCTTGGCTTAAAGAGGCAAAAGGAGGGTTTAAAGAATGGTTTAAAAACTTTACGCCAGATCCTAAGCCTCTTTATAAAGCTAGTGAATTTATTCAATTATTTAAAGGTGTTAGGACGCTTTTTACCCATTGTGTGTATTTAAAAGAAATGGATTTGCTTGATAAAAATTTACATTCTATTACCCATTGTGCTTTTTCAAATCGTCTTTTAAGTCAAAAAACATTTGATTTAAAAAAGGCTTTAAAAAGCGGCTTAAATATCCATTTGGGTACAGATGGTTTAAGTTCTAATATTTCTTTATCGATTTTAGATGAAATGCGTGCTAATTTGCTTGTGCATACAGATTTTGATTTGTTAAAATTAGCTCCTAAGCTTTTACAAATGGCAACGCTTTATCCAGCTAAAGCTTTAAATTTAAATTTAGGTGAAATCAAGCAAGGAAAAATGGCTGATTTTAGTGTATTTGAATTAGGAGAATGCAACAAGGAGCAAGCGCCATTGCAATTTATTTTAAATGCTAAAGAAGTGCAAAAATTATTTATAAAAGGAAAAGAATGCAAATTTTAAAATCATTTTTTAAGGGTTTGGGTAGCGTGATAAAATTTATCAATACTTATTTTAAAACTTTTGTTTTATTGTTGATCGTGATTTGGCTTTTGGTACCAAGCTCAAATTCAAGCTCATCATATGCAAATTTAGAACGCATTGACTTAAAAGGCGAGATATTAGATAGCTCAGAACTTTTGGAAAAAATTATCAGTGCTAAAAATAATGATAATATTAAAGGCGTGCTTTTTGTGATAGATTCTCCTGGGGGTGCTTTTGCTCCAAGTATGGAGCTAGCTTTGGCTATTAAGGATTTAAAGACTAAAAAACCTGTTATAGCTTATGCAAGTGGGACTATGGCGAGTGGGAGTTACTTGGCTGGAGTAGGAGCAAATAAAATTTTGGCAAATCCTGCTAGTTTTATAGGATCTATAGGTGTGATTATGCAGGGTGCTGATTTGAGTGAGTTGGCTAAGAAAATAGGGATTAAAGAACAAACCATACAAGCAGGGGAATTTAAGAGTGCAGGAACTTTTACAAGGGCTTGGAGTGAAGAAGAGAGAGAATTTTTGCAAAATTTGATTGATGAAAGTTATGATCTTTTTTCAGAATTTGTAGCCAAAGAACGCGATTTGGAATTAGATAAAAGAAAAGATTGGGCAAATGCAAGGGTGTTTTTAGCACAAAATGCAAAAGATTTAGGACTTATTGATGAATTAAGCAATTATGAAAATGCAAAAAAAGAACTTCAAGAACTTGCTAAAGTTTTAAATCCTGTTTGGAAAGAAGAGGGTAGAATCGATAGATTTTTAAATCGTTTAGAGAGTCAAAGTTCCAATTTTTTAGGTAAAGTGATAAGTGATACTGTGCTTAGATTGAATGCGAATTTTTTAGAATTAAAATAATTCTAAATTTTTTATATCTTATAGGAGAAAAAGCCTCTTATTCGTTTAACTTTTATAACATTTTTATGAAATAATTGTTTATATTTTAACTTAAAAGGAGCAGTGCAATGAAAAAAAATATAGTCTTTTTTGAGGTTAGAGGCGGTAGCGATAAGGGTGAAGATGGCTATAGAAAAGATACTATGCCTATGGTAAATGCTTTAAAAGCTAAGGGTTGGAATGCCGAGGTGATTTTTTTTGAAGTAGGCAAAAAGAATGAAATTTATAACTATGTAAAAGAAAATTTTGATGGTTATGTTTCGCGTATTAATCCTGGCAATCTTAAAGAAGAAAATGAGTATTTTGATATGCTAAGAAAACTTTGCCAAGAAGGTCTTGTGGGTATGCCTCATCCTGATGCGATGATAGGTTATGGAGCCAAAGACGCTTTAACAAAACTTGCAGATACAGATCTTGTGCCAAGTGATACTTATGCATACTATGATATCAAGACTTTTAAAGAAAATTTTCCAAAAAGTTTGGCTAAAGGCGAAAGGGTTTTAAAACAAAATCGTGGCTCTACAGGAGAGGGAATTTGGCGTGTGAGTGTAGAGGGCGAAGTAAAAGGAGATATTTTGCCTTTAGATACTAAAATCAAATGTACCGAAGCAAAAGACAATCATGTAGAGCATAGAGAACTGGGTGAATTTATGGATTTTTGTGAGCAATATATCATAGGTGATAATGGTATGCTTGTAGATATGACTTTTTTACCACGCATTAAAGAAGGAGAGATAAGACTTTTAATGCTTTATAACACTCCTGTAAATGTAGTTCATAAAAAACCAGCTGAAGATGCCGATGCTTTTTCTGCAACGCTTTTTAGTGGGGCGCAATACCGCTATGATAAACCCGAGGATTGGCAAAATTTGGTAGATATGTTTTTAGGAGAACTTCCTAAGGTGCGTGCAAAATTGGGTAATTATGATTTACCGCTTATTTGGACAGCTGATTTTATTTTAGATAATGATGAAAAAGGCAACGATAAATATGTTTTAGGTGAGATAAATTGCTCTTGCGTAGGCTTTACTTCGCACTTAGAACTTGCTGATGAAGTTGCTCAAAATATCATCAATATTGTAAGCAAGGCAAAAAACTAATCTTTAAGCTTAATGTCCATTTTTGTTTTGCAAGATGGGCATTCTTTTTCTATTTTTTTCAAATTTGAAGCAAATTCTATCGAGTAAAAATTTTTGCAATTAGAGCATTGAATATCCTTGGTTAAAATAGGATAAGAATACTTTGTTTTATTTGAGATATAATATTTTATTTTTTTGTCCATAGTAGAATCAATTATTTTTTATTTCATTCTACTATAGAATAGTTATTATTCAAAAGATTCGGAATGTTTTTTATAAAATTGTATGGCCATCTTGCATTTTTTACACTTAAATTTAGCACCTTTTAATTGTATTTTTTGATGAATTCCAAAAGGCACATCGTGAATTTGTCCAACACACTCGCAAGTATAAAAATATAAAGCTGTTTCATCATCTTTTTCTTCTTTTACTTCTTCAAAACTTACTTCACTATCATCTTCAGAGGATAAAGAAGAGCGTCTGTATTGTTCTACTTTCATATCTTCATAAAGTATATGTTCTAAGAGCCATTTTTTAGAAACCGTGTAAAGTTTTTCTTTTAAATCATTGGTTGATTTTATGTTTTTAATGAGGTCTATCATGGATTGGATGATTTCTTTATGTATCTTTTTATGCTCTTCTAAGCCAGGATATCCTATAAGCTTCATATATTTTTCTTCATCATTAAAATGATCTTTCATATAGTTAAAAAAATCAGCCAATAGAGCTTTGATATCATCTTTATACACGGGTCGATCAAACATAAATTCAACCTTACCTGCTAATTCAAAAAGTTTTTTGTGTTGCTCATCAATCTTGGCATTATGAACGCTATAATTATCATCCCACTTTGGAAACATCATTATTCCTTTTTTCAGTTTTGATTTCACTTCTTACATAAAATAGATTTTTTTGACATTTTTTACATCTTAGTTGTTTTTTATGACAAATAATATCAAGATGCTCTATATAGGAAAGAAAGTGATTTGTTCTACAAGGGCAAGAATAGATAAAATCGTATTCTTTTTTGATTTGAGGAGGGCTTGGATTTGGATTGTTTTCATATTGTTTTTCTTGTTGAAGATCCTCTTGTTGAAGTTTTTCTAGCTCTTCTTCTTGTTTGGCTAATAATTGCTCTGAAAGCCAATTTCCTATCATAACATCATGATGTAAAATATGTTCTAATAGCCAATCTGACATTATAGTATAAAGTTTTTCTTTTAAATCATTGGTAGTCTTTATATTTTGGATAAGATGCGACATATCGTGGATAATGTTTTTGTGCATTATTTTATGTTCATTTAAATAAGGATAAGAAATCTCTTGCATATAATCCTCTTCATTACTGAAGTGATCTTTCATATAATTAAAGAGTTCGGTAAGAATTTCTTTAAGCTCATCGCGTTGAACGAATTTATAAACAGCATTTTCAATTTTAGCAGCTAATTCAAAAAGTTTTTGGTGTTGCGCGTCTATTTTCTCATCATTTATGCTGTATTTTTCATCCCAAGCAGGAATTAATTTATCCAAAGTTTTCTCCAAATAAATCTCAATTATTTGTATGTTTTGATATTGAGGTATGTTATCGTATTTTATATTAAATCAATATTAAAAATGATATATAGTTAAATAGGATATAAATATTCCCATTTAACTATATTTAAAATATGAAATTTTTAATATATCTCGTATAATATTTATTTAACTTAAGCTGGTTTTAGCTCTAGTAAATAACACTAGAGCTAAAACTTTTTAATAAATAACAATATGAGCAATTTGAGGCCCATGAACGCCAAAAACAGTGATTAATTCTATATCTGCTGTTCTTGAAGGACCTGCGATAAATAAAATATTTGTAGGTAAAATTTCATTTTCTTTTTTTACCAAATTTAAAGCTTCGCTAAGGCTTTTTACTATGTCTTCTTCTTTTAATAACACTATACAAAGCTTAGGTGCAAGACTTAGCATTCTAGGTTGTCCCTTGCTTGAAGGTATCAAAGCAACGCCATGAGAGCTTACTCCAGCTCTTGCATGAACTATAGAAAAATCGCTATGAAAAACTTCATATCGTAAATTTTCAATTTCCTTATCAAAGCAAATTTTTTCTTCGGCTTGAATTTTGTTTAAATCTAAGCCTAAATCAGTGCCATATATCATTTTTTTGTAATTATATTTTGTGATAATTTCATTGATTTTTTCTTCCAAAGTTTCTTTAGTAGCATTTTCAACAATGTATTTATTATCACTCATTTTTTGCTTCATTTCAGCTAAGGCATCTTCTTTTGTTTGAATATGCTCTACAGGATCTATACTGGCTTGATAAGTAAAATCTTTTGCTTCATAAGCTTCATTGAGTGCTGATAAAATTTTTTCTTTGCTTTTGTTAGAAATTTCATTGATTTTACTCATAAATTACTCCTTCTATAGCCTGAATTTCTTTATATAGATCTTTTTTGATTTGAGGTAATTCTTTAAAAGCATACCATTTTTTAATCACTGGTAAAGCTCCTGATAAGTTTTGCACAAACCAATTAAAATAATGCGCTTTTGAAAGTGCAAAACGCCATCTTTCACCTTTTGTTGCTGCTTTTTTGAATTGCTTAAATGCAAAGGCTTCCATTGCATTATGATGGATATTTTTTGCACCCATAGGTGGATTTTCTCCTTGTCCTATCTTATCGCATCTTAGTTTTCTAATCAGATCAGCTAAAGGAATTTGCACCGGACAAACTTCTGAACAGCGTCCACAAAGCGAACAGAAATTTAAAATATCACCTGTGTGATCTATACCAAAAATATTTGGACTGATTACTTCACCAATAGGTCCTGGATAGGTGGTTTGGTATGCGTGTCCGCCGATTTGATCATAAACAGGGCAAAAATTCATACAAGCCCCACATCGAATACAACGCAAAGCCTCATAATAATCTTTATGAGCTAGCATTTTGGTTCTATTGTGATCAAATAAAATCACATGCACTTCTTTTGGGCCATCTAAATCCCCATTTTTTCGTGGGCCTGTGATAATGTTGTTATAAGTAGGTATAAATTGTCCTGTGGCTGAAGGAGTAAGTAAAGAAACCATAGTTGCTGCATCTTCAAAGCTTTCCATAACTTTTTCTACACCACAAAGTGCGATGTGAATATCGGGTGCTGTGGTACACATTCTACCATTTCCCTCATTTTCTATAAGCCAAAAAGCCCCCTCTCTTGACATGGCAAAATTTACACCACTAAGTCCTAATTTTAAGCCTTCAAAGTCTTTTCTTAAATGATCTCTTGCTATGGCATTTAAGCTTTCAGGTTCGTCATTTTCTAATTTTGCACCAAGTTTATCTTTAAAAATTTGACCTATTTCGTGGCGATTTCTATGAATAGCAGGGACAACTATATGCAAAGGCGGTTCTTCATTGAGTTGTAAAATAAGCTCTCCAAGATCGGTTTCTATGGCTTTTAAACCTTTTTTTTCTAAATAATGATTTAATCCTATCTCCTCACTCGCCATTGACTTGCCTTTTAAAAGCTTGGTGATATTTTTTTCACGCATGATTTCATAGACTATTTCACAAGCATCCTTATCGCTACTTGCCCAATGCACTTGTATGCCATTTTTTGTAGCGTTTTTTTCAAATTCTAAAAGCCTATCTTTTAGGCTCATTAAGGCATTGTTTTTAGCTTGTTTTGCTTTGGCTCTTAATCCTTGCCAATCCCTAAATCTTGCATCAATGACCCCAAGTCTATTTTTTTGCAAAGTATGCATAGCAGTCATCAAATTTTCACGCATTTGAATGTCGTTTAATTTAATATGAACAATTTCTTCGTGTGGAATTTTTTGACTCATAATCTCTCTCCTTCCAAACGCTTAAATAAAAATTCATACAAGTGTATGCCTTTAACATCTAAACCCATTCTGCGCATAGTTCCATCTATATTTAAAAGACAGCCACCATCTCCACTGATGAGGTATTTTACTCCGGTATTTTGTATATCTTTAATCTTATTTCTTACCATAGCATTTGAAATTTCAGGTTCTTTTACAGAAAAAGTTCCCCCAAAACCGCAACATTCTTCTTCATATTGTAATTCTACAAGTTCAACATTTTTAAGTTTTCTAATGAGATTTTTACTTGCTTGTATACTTTTTTGAACTCTTAAAGCATGGCAATTAGAATGCCAAGTCACTTTAATAGGTTCTCCTTTATCTTCATAATTTACATTTAAAACTTCATCAAGATATTGTGAAAGTTCTATAACACGCGAGCTAAAATCTTTTACTCTAGAAAATTCAGGTCTATCCTTAAAAAGCTCTTTATAATCATGACTCATCATACCCGCACAAGATCCACTAGGTACAACGATAGGATAATCTTTGTCAAATAAATCTACATTGTATAAGGCTATTTCGCGACTTTCATTAAAATATCCTGAATTAAAAGAGGGTTGAGCACAACAGGTTTGGTTTTTTTTAAAAATAACTTCCACTCCTTCTCGGCGTAAAAGTTTAATACCATTAAGAACGCTTTCTTGCATGGCAGCAGTTCCTAAGCATGTGGCGTAAAAATACACCTTTTTCATTTCTTCTCCTTCATTTTAAGAGATTTAATATAAACAATTATTCTAACTTTAGAAAAATAAAATCAAAATTAAATCAATGATAAAAATATTTTCAAAATTTTTTCATTTAAAACTTGCTTAAACTTGCAAGAATAAATCTTGCAAGTTTGTTTTTATTTGGCTACTACCTCTGGAATGATTCCTTGTAAAAAGAATGCGATAATGCAAGTCCAAATTCCTATTAAAATGATAAAAGCTATAGAATATTTGAGTGTGAATTTGAAAAGATCAGATTCTTTGCCTACAAGTCCAACGGCTGCGCAAGCAATAGCTATACTTTGAGGGCTGATCATTTTTCCTACTACTCCACCTACAGAGTTTGCTGCTAAGAATAAAGCTTCACTAACGCCTAGTTTTTGCGCACTTACTTGCTGCAAGGTTCCAAAAAGTAAGTTAGCACTTGTATCTGATCCTGTTAGGAAAACTCCAATCCAACCTATAATAGGCGAAAAGAATGCAAAAGCATCTCCTGTATGAGCAAAAGCAAGTCCTAAAGTAGTACTCATACCACTATTTTTAGAGATAAAAGCAAAGGCTACAACCAAACCTATAGTAAGACAAGGGATAGCCATTTCTTTTAGGGTTGCCCAAAAACATTCAGCAGCATCTTCAGCTTTTATTCTTAAAATAGCTATGGTTAAAAAAGCTGCAAGTAAAATCGCAGTTCCTGCTTGAGCTACACTTTTACCATTGATAAGATCGATTCCAAGTCCTAAAGAAAGAGGTTTAGCTTCGCCTATACCTGTGATAGAAGGACTTAAAATACCGCTTGTAAGATTGCTAAATTGCAAGCTAATGCTTGTATAGCTTAAAAAACCATCTTTATCAAAGATAGCTTTAAACCAAGGCTGAGTCCAAATGATAATACAAACTATAAGTAAAATAAAAGGTGTCCAAGCTTTTAACACATCACCAAAATTTAGGGTATTATCTTCGCTAAAATGAGTTTCTCCATCTAGTCTAAAAATATTTTTTGGTTTCCAAAATTTTAAAAAGATAGTTGTAACTGCTAAAGACACAATAGCTGAAATAATATCAGGAAGTTCAGCGCCTAAGTGATTTGAGCTCCAAAATTGCGTTGCTGTAAAGCTTAATGCGGCAACTAAAATAGCAGGGAAAGTTTCTTTTACCCCTTTTAAACCATCCATTAAAAACACTATAAAAAAAGGTATAGTAAGACTAAGTGGAACAAGCATTCTACCCACCATAGCAGAAACAGAATGAGCTTCAACTCCTACTAAATTTGCCATAGCGATAATAGGAATCCCCACAGCACCAAAAGCAACAGGTGCGGTATTGGCTATAAGACAAAGTCCTGCTGCTTGTAAAGGACGCAAACCAAGTCCCACCAAAAGAGCTGCTGTGATAGCTACTGGACCACCAAAACCTATAGCACCCTCTAAGAAAGAACCAAAACAAAAACCTATTAAAATCACTTGAATTCTGTGATCAGGAGTGATACTCATCACGCTTTTTTTAATGATTTCAAAAGAACCTGATTTGATAGAAAGTTTGTAAAGAAAAATAGCCGCGATAATAATCCAAGCTATAGGCCACATACCATTTGTAAAGCCTTGTACAAAGCTAGCACCTACTAAATTCCAAGGCATATCATAAACAAATAAAGCTATGACGCTTGCTAAAACCACGGTTAAAAAACCCGCTTGATAACCTTTTAACTTGAAAAATACCAAACAAGCTAAAAAGCAAAGAATAGGTAAAAAAGCAAATAAGGCACTGAGCCAAATGCTATTAAACGGATCATAAATTTGTTGCCACATAATGTGTCTTCTCCTTTGTTTTATTTTATTTAAAGTTTCTCTTCATTCTAGCAAATTCTTAAAATATATATAATGAAATTAAAATTTAAGAAAAATCATAAGGCTTCTTGTGTATCATTTTGTGCAATTTGGTAACATATAGAGTATATAAAAATATAAATATAATATAAAAATATAACTATAATGAGAGTAAAATCTTTTTTGTTTTGTCATTTTCTAGAATATTTTTGTTAGTTAAATACCAAATTTTAGAATTTATAGTCAAAACTGGCTAAAGTTTTGACAATTATAAAAGCAAGTTTTAAGGATTTAATAACATAAATTTCATTATAATTTCAAGCTTTTTTCCAATTTAAATTTTTCATTATTTTTATAAGGTTTAATTTAATGTATTTAAAATGTTTTTATTTCTTTTTTGTGCGAATTTTTAACTTTTATAAAGAAGGGTTTAAAAACCTTACCCTTGGAAAAACTTTATGGAAAATTATTTTTATAAAACTTTTTATAATGCTTATTGTGCTTAAACTTTTTGTTTTTGACGTAAATTTCAATTCTATTTTTAAAAATGATAATGAAAAAAGTAATTTTGTCATAGAAAATCTTATTAAGGAGAAATAATGAACGAACTTAGCAGTGTGGATTGGTCAAGAGCGCAGTTTGCATTAACCGCGCTTTATCATTTTTTATTTGTGCCTTTGACTTTGGGCTTATCTTTTATCATTGCTATTATGGAAACCATTTATGTAAAAACAGGCAATGAAAGATGGAAAAAAATCACTAAATTCTGGCTTTCTTTATTTGCTATCAATTTTGCTATCGGCGTAGCTACGGGCATTATTATGGAGTTTGAATTTGGAACCAACTGGGCAAATTATAGCTGGTTTGTGGGTGATATTTTTGGTGCTCCTTTGGCAGTTGAAGGTATAATGGCTTTTTTCTTAGAGGCTACTTTTTTTGCTGTTATGTTTTTTGGCTGGGATAAAGTTTCTAAGAAATTCCATCTTATTTCAACTTGGTGTGTGGCTATAGGCAGTAATTTATCAGCATTTTGGATTTTGGTTGCAAATGGCTGGATGCAATACCCTGTGGGAATGCAATTTAATCCCGATACAGCAAGAAATGAAATGCAAAGCTTTTTTGAAGTTGCACTTTCTCCTGTAGCGATCTCTAAATTTTTACATACCATAGGCAGTGGTTATGTGATTTCTGCTTTATTTGTGATGGGAATTTCGGCTTGGTTTATATTAAAAGGGCGTCATATTATCGAAGCTAAGAAAAGTTTAGTTGTGGGTGCTAGTTTTGGGCTTGTTTGTTCGGTTTTCTTATTTTTTAGCGGAGATGAGAGTGCTTATCGTGTTACCCAAACGCAACCTATGAAACTTGCGGCTATGGAAGGGGTTTATCAAGGTGAGCACCGTGCAGGACTTGTTCCTTTTGGAATTTTAAATCCTAAAAAAACTATAGATAATAACGAAAGTGTGTTTTTATTTGATATTACTATACCTTATGCTTTATCTATATTAGGAAATCGTGATCCTAATTCTTTTGTGCCAGGCATTGAGGATTTAATACACGGAAACGAAGATAGAGGCATAGAGCCTATGCAAGAACGCATCGATAAAGGAAAAATCGCTATACAGGCTTTAAAAGATTATAAATTAGCTAAAGATAATAACGATACAGCAGCCATGGCAACTCACAAAAGTATTTTAGAGGCAAATTTTAAAGATTTTGGTTATGGTTATTTAGAAAAACCAACAGATGCTATCCCACCTGTGGCTTTAACTTTTTATAGTTTTCATATCATGGTAGCTCTTGGAAGCTTATTTTTCTTACTTTTTATCGCAACGCTTTATCTTACTATGGCAAATGATATTGAGAAATTTAGAAAAATTCTTTGGCTTTGTTTATTGTGTATTCCTTTAGGATATATCGCAGCAGAGGCAGGATGGATAGTGGCTGAAGTAGGTAGGCAACCTTGGGCTATACAAGATTTAATGCCTGTTCATATAGCAGCAACCGAACTTGGCAAAGTCAATGTTCAAATTTCATTCTGGATTTTTGCGGTTTTATTTACTGCACTTTTGATTGCAGAGATTAAGATCATGCTTACTCAAATCAAAAAAGGTTTTGATGCGTATGCTGGACATAGTACTCTTATGGGTAAAGGAGAAAAATAATGTTTTTCGGTTTAGAACTTGAGGGGTTACAAATTTATTGGTGGGTGATTTTAAGTTTATTAGGCGGACTTTTGGTTTTTATGTTTTTTGTTCAAGGGGGTCAAACTTTAATTGATGAATTAAGTTCTGACGAACTTGAAAAAACAATGCTTGTAAACTCACTAGGTCGTAAATGGGAGCTTGGTTTTACTACTCTTGTGCTTTTTGGCGGTGCTGCTTTTGCTGCTTTTCCGCTTTTTTATAGCACAAGTTTTGGTGGGGCTTATTGGGCTTGGCTTTGTATTTTATTTTGCTTTATTTTACAAGCCGTTGCTTATGAGTATCGTAAAAAAGAAAACAATGTCTATGGTTCTAAAACCTATGAAGTTTTTCTTAAAATCAATGGTTATTTAGGAGTGTTTTTAATCGGGGTTGCAATAAGCAGTTTTTTTAGTGGATCGCATTTTGTATTAAATGAGCATAATTTTGTTTCTTGGCAAAATTCTTTACGCGGTTTGGAACTTTTGTTTAATCCTTTTAATTATCTTTTGGGTATTGCTTTGGTGTTTTTATCTAGAATTTTGGGTGCTGCTTATTTTATGAATAATATCAAAGATGAAAATATCAAAGCAAAAGCTGTTAGAAAACTGAGTATAAACAGTATTTTATTTTTGCCTTTTTTCTTAGGATTTCTTGCGTGGATTTTTATCAAAGAGGGTTTTGGAGTGGACGAAAAGGGCATTGTGAGTATGACTGAAAATGTATATTTATACAATTTTTTAGATAATATTCTTTTTGCTATTTTATTTATCGTTGGAGTTGTATTTGTGCTTTTGGGTATGGTACAAGGTTCAAAAGGATGTTCTAAAACGATTTTTACTTTAGGTTTTGGATCGGTTTTGGCTGTTTTTGCTTTATTTTTAAGCATAGGACTTGGATCAAGCGCTTTTTATCCTTCACTTAGTGATTTGCAAAGTTCTTTAACTATACGCAATGCAAGTTCGAGTTATTATACTCTAAGCGTCATGGCTTATGTATCTTTGCTTGTGCCTTTTGTTTTAGCTTATATTATTTATGTTTGGAATGCAATGGATAGAGTAAAAATCACTCGTGAAGAAATGAAAGACAGCGAACATTTATATTAATCAAGGAGAAAAAATGCTACACGCTTTGTTTTTATTGGTTTGGCCTTTGGTGATTTATGTAAGCTATAAATTTATCATGCTTAATATCAATCAATTAGAAAAAGACAATAAGCTATAAAGTTCTTAAAGATTTAACCGATTTAGGATTAAATCTTTTCAAAATATTGCAATTTTGCCCATATTTATATGGGCATTTTTATCATAAATCTTTCAAAAGTGTAATCTCTTTACGATTTTGCTGAATAAAACCTTCCTTTTGCATTGTTTTTAAAATTCGTGAAATAACTTCTCTAGTACTGCCTAAATGTAAGGCTATTTCTTCATGTGTAAAAGTGATTTTTCCTTCTTTTGCGTTTTCTTTAAGAAACATTTTAACCCTATGATGAAGAGGGGTGAAAAGAGCTTGCTCTAAAATATTAATCAAAGAATTAAAGCGTTTGGCAATAAGATTAAGAGTATAGTTTGCTATTAAAGGATATTTATCTTTTAGTTGAGAATATATTTTTACAGGAACAATTAAAATTTGAGTATCTTCAAAGCTTTCTAGGGTGAGATTGTAAGATATAGTTTCAAAAATACAATGAGAACAAATGACACATTCTTCATTTTGTTTCAGTTTAAAAACGGTGATTTCTTTGGCGTTTTGACCTAAAATAAATGCACGAAATCCTCCTTTTAAAACTATCACAAATCCTAAACAATCATCTAAAATTGTATTTTTGTCAAATTCTTTAAAGTATGATTTTTCCACCATAGCTTCAAAGTCTTTGTTTTCAAGATTATAGTTTTTAAAATATTCTTTTAAAATTTTTTCCTTATCCAAGATAGACTACCTTTGTGAATTTAATTTTTATTGTATCTTTTTTAGATTAATTATTTTTTAGTGACTTTTATCACTGACAAGAAAATTTTTTTTGTTTATACTTTGATTAAATTATACAAAAGGAGAAGAAATGGGTAAACTAGAAAGAATAATAAGAATAATCCTAGCATTGGTTATCTTTAGTGTAGGGGTTTATTATGCGTCTTGGTGGGCTTTGATAGGATTTATTCCTTTGCTTACAGGTATTTTTGGTGTGTGCCCTATAAGGGTTTGGACAGGAAAGCAAGCTTGTCCTTTGGGAGTTTGTCCTATCTCTAAAAAGAAAGATTAATCTTTTAAAGCTAAATTTACAGCATCAAGGGCGTGAATTAAGGCTGTATCGAAAATTGGGATATTTGTATCTTCTTGGGAAATCAACAATCCAATTTCTGTGCAGCCTAAAACTATACCTTGAGCACCTTCGTCCTTTAGTTTTTGGATGATTTTTAAGTATTTTTCTTTAGAATTTTCTTTCATTTGTCCTTTGCAAAGTTCATTAAAGATGATGTCGCTTAGTTCTTGCATATCGCTTTGATTTGGGGTGATTGTATTTATATTTTCTTTTTTTAATGCATTTTTATAAAAATCTTCCATCATAGTATATTGGGTGCCTAGTAAGCCTATGGTGTGTATGTTTTGTTGCTTTAGAATTTTGGCTGTGCTTTGAGCAATATGAATGAGAGGAATTTTTATATTTTTTTGAATTTGATCAAAAATTTTATGCATGGTGTTGGTGGCAATAAGTATAAAATCAGCTCCACCAAGTTCTAATTTTTTAGCACATTCTCCTAAAATTTGCGCAGCTTTTTCCCACTCGCCATTTTTTTGCAAATTTGCTATTTCTTCAAAATTGACACTATAGAGTAAAATTTTTGCAGAATTTAAATTGCCTAGTTGATTATTAATGGTTTCGTTTATAGTTTTATAGTAGGTTATGGTACTTTCAAAACTCATTCCACCTATAATGCCTATCGTTTTCACTTCTATCTCCTTAAAATTTTTATATATTTTAACGATAAATTATAAAAATCTATATTAATTATTTTATTTTTGAATAAAATATGAAATTGGGCTTAGTATTTTTAAATTATTAAAAAAACATTTATATAATTTTTCTAAGTCAATTGCCAATTTATAGGTTTTTTTCCTAAATTTTTTAAAATTTCATTAGCTTTTGAAAAATGTTTACAACCTAAAAAGCCTGTTCTAGCTAGTGGACTAGGATGTGCTGCTTCTAAAATAAAATGTTTTTTTGTATCGATTAAAGCTTTTTTGGATTTTGCATAATTTCCCCAAAGTATAAAAATAAGTCCTGATTTTTCAAGACTTAACTTTGAAATCACTGCATCACTAAATTCTTGCCAACCCCACGAGCTATGACTTGCAGGCTTTCCCGCTTCAACGCTAAGAATGGAATTTAAAAGTAAAACTCCTTGTTTTGCCCAAGAACTTAAATCCCCGCTTTTAGAAGGTTCTATATTAAGATCTGCTTTTAATTCTTTATAAATATTTAAAAGACTAGGAGGAATTTTAACCCCACAAGGCACAGAAAAACTAAGCCCCATAGCTTGATTGGGTTGATGGTAAGGATCTTGTCCTAAAAGTACAATTTTAAGCTCGCTCAAAGGAGTAAGATTAAAAGCATTAAAGGTTAAATTTGAAGGGGGATAGATAATGGCTTTATTGTTTAAAGCTTGTATATAGCGTTTTTTGATTTCTAAAAAATAGCTTTTGCTAAATTCTTCTTTTAAAAACTCTTTCCAATCATTATTTATTTTGATATCTTCAATGTTTATAGTAATTTCTTTCATAAAAACTTCCAAAAATAAATTAAAGGTATATTTTATCAAACAAGCCAAGAAAAATATATTAATTTTTACTGAAATAAATAAAATTAATTAATAAATAAAAATTAAATATAAAAAGAGTTAAATTATCCTAAAAATCTATTTTATAGTATTTCTAAAGAATAAATATTGTTAACCAATTATTAACTAAAATTACAATATGATTATACTGATATGAGTACAAGTAATAAAGCTTGTATGAAAAATTAAATTAAGAAAGGTTTCAAATGGGAACAAGAAAAGAGCACGATTTTATCGGGGAATTAGAAATTTCTGATGAGGTTTATTATGGAGTGCAAACCTTTAGAGCGGTGGAAAATTTCAATATTTCACACGAGAGGCTAAAGGATTTCCCACGCTTTGTAAGAGCTTTAGCAAGGGTTAAAAAAGCAGCTGCTATGGCAAATTATGAATTAGGTCTTTTAGATAAAGATATCCAAGATGCTATTATTAAAGCTTGCGATAAAATTTTAGAGGGCGGATATTACGATCAATTTGTAGTTGATATGATACAAGGTGGAGCTGGAACAAGTACAAATATGAATGCCAATGAAGTGATAGCCAATATAGCACTTGAGCTTATGGGTCATAAAAAAGGTGAATACCAATATCTTCATCCAAATGATCATGTGAATTTAAGTCAAAGTACAAATGATGCTTATCCTACTGCTTTGCATCTTGCTTTGCATGATTATCTAAGTGATTTAGCAAAAGCTATGGAACATCTTAAAAAAGCTTATGAGAGAAAAGCAGAAGAATTTAAAGATGTATTAAAAATGGGTAGAACCCAACTTCAAGATGCAGTACCTATGACTTTGGGTCGTGAGTTTAAAACTTTTGCAGTAATGATGGGTGAAGATATACAAAGAGTTTTAGAAGCTAGAAAACTGATTTTAGAAATCAATTTAGGCGGAACAGCTATAGGAACAGGTATTAATTCTCATCCTAATTATCCAAAAGTAGTAGAAAGAAAAATAAGAGAAGTAACCGGCTTTGAATACACTGTGGCAGAAGATCTTATCGAAGCAACTCAAGATACAGGAGCTTATGTCCAAATTTCAGGTGTTTTAAAACGCGTTGCAACAAAACTTTCTAAAGTATGTAATGACTTAAGACTTCTAAGCAGTGGTCCAAAATGCGGTCTTAATGAAATCAATTTGCCAAAAATGCAACCAGGTAGTTCTATCATGCCAGGTAAAGTAAATCCTGTTATCCCTGAAGTGGTAAATCAAGTTTGTTACGCTGTAATTGGAGCGGATGTAACCGTTACTTTTGCAAGCGAGGGCGGACAATTGCAGCTTAATGTTTTTGAACCTGTAATTGCTTATAGTTTATTTAATTCTATTGTTATGCTTGAAAAAGCAATGCATACTTTAGCAGATAAATGTATAGATGGTATTAGTGCTAATGAAAAAATTTGTTCTGATTTTGTTTATAACTCAGTAGGGATCGTAACTGCTTTAAATCCTTATATAGGTTATGAAAATTCAGCCAGTATTGCTAAAGAGGCTATGAGTACAGGTAAGAGAGTAGCTGATATCGCACTTGAAAGAGGACTTTTAAGCAAGGAGCAAATTGATGAAATTTTAACTCCTGCAAATATGTTAAATCCACATATGGAAGCTAAAAAATAATATAAAGGCTTAACCATGGATACAATAATGATAATTTTGCAAGTAATCGTCCTTCTTGGGGCGATTTTTATCGGTATTCGCCTAGGCGGCATTGCTATAGGCTATGCAGGAGGACTTGGTGTTGTTGTTTTAGGACTTGTTTTGGGAATGAAACCAGGAAATATTCCTTGGGATGTAATTTTAATCATAGCTGCAGCTATTGCAGCTATTTCTGCGATGCAACAAGCTGGTGGGCTTGATTATATGGTTAGGGTTACAGAAAAAATTTTAAGATCCAAGCCTAAATTTATTAATTATCTTGCTCCAGCTTGCGGATGGTTGCTTACTATCTTAGCAGGAACAGGAAATGCAGTATTTTCTTTAATGCCTGTTGTAGTTGATGTTGCAAAATCTCAAAATATAAAACCTAGTGTTCCACTTTCATTAATGGTTGTTTCTTCGCAAATTGGAATCACTGCTTCTCCTGTGAGTGCAGCTGTGGTTTATATGAGCGGGGTTTTAGAACCACTAGGATGGAATTATCCAACTTTAATTGGAATTTGGATCAGTACAACTTTTATAGCTTGTATGCTTACAGCTTTTATAGTGAGTTTAATCACTCCTATGGATTTAAGCAAAGATAGCGTTTATCAAGAACGCTTAAAAGCAGGACTTGTTAAAGATGCAGGAGCTATTTTACATGGTGAAGATAAACCGGGTGCTAAACTTTCAGTAGGAATTTTTTTGATCACTGTTTTGGCAGTTGTACTTTATGCAACCGCAATTTCAAGCAATATTAAATGGATTGATCCTGTTGTGGTTCCAAGAGATGCAGCTATTATGAGCTTTTTACTTACTGCAGCAACTTTGATCACTTGGCTTTGTAAAGTTGAACCAGGTAAAATTCTTGATACCAGTGTATTTAAAAGTGGTATGACTGCTTGTGTTTGCGTTTTTGGTGTAGCATGGCTTGGAAATACTTTTGTTGCAGGACACGAAGCTTCTATTAAAGAAGTAGCAGGCGACTGGGTTAAACAAACCCCTGCTATGTTAGCAGTTGCATTTTTCTTTGCAAGCATGCTTTTATATTCTCAAGCAGCAACTGCAAAGGCTATTGTGCCTGTAATCGTTACTGCTTTAGGAATTAGCGCAACAAATCCACAGGATTCTTATATGCTTGTAGCTTGTTTTGCAGCAGTTTCGGCACTTTTTGTGCTTCCAACTTATCCAACCTTACTTGGTGCTGTGCAAATGGATGATACAGGTACTACTAGAATCGGAAAATTTATCTTCAATCACTCTTTCTTTATACCAGGAGTTTTAGCTATCGCAATCGCTGTAGCTTTAGGCTTTGTAATCGCTCCTATGTTAATGTAATAGCCCTTTTTTGGGCTATTATCAATTTTATGATATATTAAAATTATAATTTTTATTTTTGGAATTATAATGAAATATAAAACAATTGTTTTTTCTATTTTAGCGATAATTTTTTCAGCATGCTCTACTCACCAAGAACAAAATGTATTCTATCAACAAAATTTATTCTCTCAAACTTGCAATAAGCAATTTTTTCAAGAGCAACAAGAAAAGATCAGTCAAAATAAAGATGTGATTTTTACAGGTTTAAATACAGGTTATATCGCAAGAGATTGTAAGGATTTTAACTTAAGTAATTCTATTTTTGATAAGGTTGAAGATTCTTATAAATACGATGTGGATTTGCAAAGTTTATCCAAGAAAAGCACAAGAGCACTTGCATCTACTTTGATAAATGAGGGTGTAAATGATTATCAAGGTGCTTGGTATGAAAGAACCATGCTTAATGTTTATAAGGGTTTAAATTTTATGAGTTTGGGAGATTTTGTTAATGCTAGGGTGGAATTTAACCGCGCATTGATGAGACAAGAAAAGGCAAAAGAGTATTTTGCTTCCGAAATTAAAAAAGCATATCAAGAGGCTAGCAAGGAAGAAAAATTAAGGCAAAATATCGATAATAATATAAAAATTGTTTCAAAACAATATGAAAATCTTTTTAAAGACTTTAATGCACAAAAAGATTATACCAATCCTTATGTAACTTATATTTCATCTATATTTTTCTTTATGGATTATGATTATAAAAAAGCAGCGGATTTACTTAAAGAAGTTTATGTGCTGAATTTAAATAAAGAAATAGAAAAAGAATTTAAGATTTTTGATCAATATTCAAGCAGTTTAAATCCAAAAAAATTAAAAAAATATATTTTTATAATATATGAAAATGGATTAAGTCCTGCTTTGGATGAATTTAATCTAACCTTGCCATTTATCTTTGATGATTATATTACGACTGCTAGTGTTGCTTTACCTATTTTAAAAAAGCGTAATGCTTCTTATGAAAATTTAAATATTGCAAACAATCATCAGAAATTTACAACTTCTAATGCTTTTGATTTTGATCAAATTGTTGCGAGTGAATTTAAAGCCAATTTGACTTCAATCATCATCAAATCTTTAATCTCAAGCACTTTAAAAACAAGTTTAAATATGGCTGTGGCTAAAAATGATGAGAGTGGAATTTTAAGTCTTGCTACAAATATTTTTAGCATTGCAACCACAAGAAGTGATTTAAGATTTTGGAATTTTTTACCTAAAAATATACAAATTATGATGATTGAAAATGATGGATCGGTACAAATTTATGATGATAAAAATCAAAAAATTTATTCTAGTGAAGTGGATATTGATAAAAATGTATTGATTGTAGTGCGTTCTTTTGCTTCTCAATTTCCCGCTAGGGTTTACAAAATTGAAAACTAAAAGAGTATAATTACAAAAAAAGGAGAAATAATGAAAAAAAATATTTTTATAATCTTTAGCGCATTTTTCGCAGTATTTTTTGCAGCTTGTGGAGCGCCTGTTTATACTGATGGTTATGCAAGTCAAAAAAAACAAGGTGATGCTTTAACCTTAGGACTTGATAGGGAAGATTTTGAAAAAACTGCTCAAATTATGATAGATAGTATGTTAAGCGATCCTGCTTTTGCCAATATTCAACCAGGTCAAAGAAAGGTTATTGCTATAGGTAAAATTATCAATGATACTCCCCAACGCATTGATACAGATAAGCTCATTAGTAAGATCACTATAGCGCTTAGAAAATCAGGTAAATTTGTCCTAACAACAGCTGTTGCAGCGGGTGGAGCTAGGGATGAAATGAGTGAAGCAGTAAGAGAATTAAGAGATAATGATGAATTTAATCAAAACACCATTTCTAGCAAAGGAACTTTGGTTGCACCTGATTTTTCAATCAGCGGAAAGATCCGCCAAGACAATGTCAAGCTTAAGAATGGCGATATACAAGCAGAGTATTTCTTTTATCTAAGCGTTACGGATTTAAATTCAGGACTTGCTTATTGGGAAGATGAAAGAACGATTGATAAAACAGGCTCAAGTAAATCGGTAACTTGGTAATGAAAAAAATCTTTTTATTTTTAACCATCTTGAGTTTTATGTGGGCGCAAGATGATGTTATTATTTATGATTATGTTCCGCTAGAGGATGTTAATTTAAGTTCTTTAGATCCTGTTCAGAGTCTTAAAACCTTGCCACACCAAAGAAATAAATTTCAAAAAGTGGTGCAAGGTAATGGAACAGGAGAAAGCAAGGAAGAAGCTTTAAATAATGCTTTAATAGACGCTTTATCACAATTTAAAGGAGTTTCTAATGTCAATTTAAGACAAGAGCTTCAAAGTATTGATTTAAGCTTCTCTCATTTAGGACAAATTTCACAAAAATCTAAAAGTGTCCTTCAAAATGTAAGTAAGGGTTATATCGATACTTATAAAGTAGATAAAATTGATCAAAACGGAACGCTTTGGCAAGTTGAAATTTCAGCTTTTAAATCTTTGTATCAAAACGATAATAAACCTAAATTAGTAATTTTAAACGATAAAAACAAAGAAGAATCATATTTAAAAAGAGCTTTGTATGATGCTTTTTCACAGGATGAGAATTTTACTCTTTTGGAAAGAGAGCATGATTTTAAAGATGAAAATAAAATTATAAAAAGCGAAGATGGTTCTAGCGAAGAAAGCTATAAATTAGGCAATGTTTTGGGTGCTGATTATATTTTAGAATTTGAGATTTTAGATATTACTCAAGTAAAACAAAGTAAGATAAGCTATCAAAATAATACAAAAGCAAGTATAAATATAGCCTATAAGCTTATATTTTATCCTACAAGAGAGCTTGTTTTTTCTAAAACCTTCAATACAACTTTTACTTTATCTGGCGACAGCAAAAAAGAGCAAAAAAATTGGGAAAACATTGCGTTATTTATGCAAAGAGAAATGGAAAAATCATTATTTTTTGATACTTTAGAAGAAGATAACAAACAAGAAGGGAAAGAAAATACTTATAAACTTCATGAAAATGGCGGGGTCAATCTTGGCTTTTAAATTGCTTTAGGGTTTATTTTAAACTCTAAAGTCTTTCTTAAATTCATCAAATATTAAAGAAAATTTTTGTAAAATTAAAACTTTTCTAGCCATTAAAGCTTTTAAATCCGAATTTCGGTGCTTTGTGGTACTTACCAAATTATTAAGGAAAAAGCAATGTATGCTATTATTAAACACAGCGGAAAGCAGTATAAAGTTAGCGTTGGCGATGAGTTAAAGCTAGATCACTTTGAAGCTGAAAGCAAAGCAAGTATTGAAGTAAGTGAAGTTCTTGCTATCAATGATAAAGAATTAAAGGTAGGTGCGCCTTTCGTAGCAGGTGCAAAAGTTGTTTTGGAAGTGATTAATCACGGAAAAGATAAAAAAGTTGTGATTTATAAAAAAAGACGCAGAAAAGATTCTAAACTTAAACGCGGTTTTAGAAGACAATTCACTCGCGTTGTAGTAAAAGATATTAAAGCTTAAGGAGTAAAGAATGGCACACAAGAAAGGTCAGGGTTCAACTCAAAATAACCGCGATTCTATAGGTCGTCGCTTAGGTGTTAAAAAATTTGGTGGTGAATTTGTTAGAGCAGGAAATATCATTATTCGCCAAAGAGGAACTGCAACTCATGCAGGAAATAATGTAGGCATAGGAAAAGATCACACTATCTTTGCTTTAATTGATGGTTTTGTGAAATTTGAAAGAAAAGACAAAGACAGAAAAAAAGTTTCTGTATATCCTGCATAAGTTTTTAGGGCGTTTTTACGCCTTAGAAACTTTAAATTTATAAATTTAACTTCTATAATTTATTCTAATTTAGCTTTATAAATTTAAAATCAAAGGCAATTATAATGTTTATTGATAGTGTTAAGATTACTTTAGCTTCGGGCGATGGTGGCAAAGGCGCGGTGAGTTTTCGTCGTGAAAAGCATGTTCCTCTTGGCGGGCCTGATGGTGGCGATGGAGGAAATGGCGGGGATATCATCTTCGTTTGCGATAATAATACACATACACTTGTAAATTTTAAAGGTAAAAGAGAGCTTTGCGCGCAAAATGGCGCAGGTGGAATGGGACGCAACAAAAATGGAAAAAAGGGTGAAAATTTAGAACTTATTGTCCCTGAGGGAACGCAAGTTATTGATGCGCAGACTAATGAAGTTTTATTAGATCTTACAAAAGAGGGGCAAAGAGAACTTTTTCTAAAAGGTGGCAAAGGAGGGCTTGGAAATACGCATTTTAAACATGCAACCAATCAGCGCCCTGATTATGCACAGCCAGGCATTAAAGGCGAAAGTCGTTTAGTAAGACTTGAGCTTAAGCTTATCGCCGATGTAGGACTTGTAGGCTTTCCAAATGTGGGAAAATCCACCCTTATAAGTGTAGTTTCAAATGCAAAGCCTGAAATCGCAAATTATGAATTTACCACGCTCACACCAAAACTAGGGCTTGTAGATGTGGATGAGTATAATTCTTTTGTGATGGCTGATATTCCAGGGATTATCGAAGGTGCAAGTGGGGGCAAAGGCTTAGGGCTTGCATTTTTAAAACATATAGAAAGGACTAGCTTTTTACTTTTTGTACTAGATCCTATGAGAGAAATGCCTTTAAAAGAGCAATTTATAGTGTTAAGAAAAGAGCTTGAGAAATTTTCAAATGAGCTTTTTGGACGTGAGTTTGGCATAATGATTTCAAAAAGTGATAGTGTGAATTTGGGTGAAGATTTTGCCGAGCAGATCGCCCAAAATATAGCGAATTTAGAAGAATATTTAAAAAGTATTGATAATCCACAAAGCTTTTTAATCAAAGTATCAAGCCTTGAAAAAACTGGACTTAAAGAGCTTAAATTTATGCTTTTAGAAGAGATTAAAAAATTAAGAGAAAAGCGTGAAAAAAAGGTGATAAAATAATCACCTCGAGATATTTTAATTATAATCTTGATTTATAGCAAAATTAAATTTTTAACTTTTTAATCTCATTTTCAAGCACACCATAAGGCGTTAAGCCTATGAATTTTTCATCTATCTTGCCTTCTTTAAAAAAGCTAAGTACAGGTACTCCGTATATTTCTCCAACTGCACCTGAGAGATATTTGGCTGCTTTTTTTTCATAAAATAAAGCCAGATGCGACAAACCCTTTTCATTTGCCCAAGCTTTAGCATCCTTTGCATCTTTAGCATCGCCTAGTACTATAAAAATATTAAAATCATAATTTTTAGCTAAATCTTGCAAAATAGGAATTTGCTCTTTACAAACCCCACAATCTTTAGTAAAAAATACTAATGCAAAATTTTGTGTTTGATCGTCTAATTTTAAACTTTTTTCAAAACCATTATAAGAGAAATTATAAATTTTATTGCTATTTAAAGCTTTAAAATTTTCTCCACTATCGCAAGCTATAAAAAATAAAGCTACAATTAAAGCAAAGAGATAAGTTTGGATTCGAAAGTTTGCCATGGTTTTTCTCCTAAAATTCTTTCTTTTATAATCCCATCTTTAAGTATGATGGTGGTTGGAGTTGCAAATACAGCGTAGCGATCATTGGTGATTTTAAGATCATCGGTTAAAACTTTGATATTTTTAAAATTTAATTGTTCGGCCAAAACCTGAACGACTTCAACTTTATCTACCGAATTTATAGCATAAACGCTGATTTTATTTGGGTGTTCTTGCATAAATTTATCCAAAGAAGGCAGCTCTTGCAAACAAGAAGGACATCCATTTTGAAAGAAAACTAAGACTTTTATATTGCTTTTATCATCAGCTAATTTAACAGCCTTTCCCAAAGTATCTTTGGCTGAAATTTCAGCTCCTATTTGGCCAATTTTACCTTGGTCTTGATTTGTGTCAAAAGAGCAGGCATTGAGCAAAAAAAGACTTATGAAAAATAAAAATACTTTTTTCATTTTAAAATTCCATGTTGCAAGATAAGGGTGCGATCTGCAAATTTTGCTAATTCGGGATTGTGTGTGATCAAGACTATGGTTTTACCCTCATTTTTTAATTTTTGCAAGGTTTCAAGAACGATTTTTTCATTGGCTTCATCCAAATTCCCTGTAGGCTCGTCAGCAAGTAAAATTTCAGGATTGTTAATCAATGCTCTTGCTATACAAACTCTTTGTTGCTCTCCACCGCTTAGTTGGCTTGGTAAATGGCTAAGGCGATGTGAAAGCCCTACTTTTTCAAGTACAGCTTTTGCATCCTCTTCATCTACGCTAGAATGATAGTATTGCGAAAGCATAACATTTTCTAAGGCACTAAGATAAGGAATGAGATGAAATTGCTGAAAAATAAGCCCAATTTTTTCTCGGCGCAAAGTGATTTTTTGCTCTTCATTTATTTGTTCTAAATCTTCATTATCTAAAATGTATTTACCACTGCTTGGATCATCCATAAGAGATAATATATTTAAAAGCGTTGATTTTCCACTTCCAGAAGGACCCATGATGGCAAGCCATTCTCCTTTGTAAATATTTAAATTTATATTATCCAGTGCTTTTACTTTACCAAATTTTTTGCTTAAATTTTTAATTTGTATAAGTTCTTTCATTATTCACCTTTCAAATTTTCACAGACATTGATTTTTAATGCTTTTTTTATAGGAAAAAAGGCAGCTAAAAAAGCAAAAAACAAAGAAACAATTAAAGCCATAAATATAGCCTTAAATCTAAAATCTATACTTGCATTAAAAATCAAATATCCAAATATATTTGCTAAAAATATCCCACAAAAAGCTCCTATAATGCTAGCAAAAAGACTAATGATAAAATATTCACAAGCAAAAAGCTTGAAAATTTCACTTTTTTTAGCACCCAAGGCTAAACGCAAGGCAATTTCTTTTTTACGCGAAAATATAATCGAGCTTAGAGTGGTGTTTACACTTGTTGTGACTATGATTAAGACAACAAGTATGATTAAAAACATTAAAGCTTTTATTTTGTCTAAAACTAGGCCTTCGCTTAAAGATACTGATGAAATAGGTTTTGCATTAATGCTTTCATTGCTAATATTTTTTGTTTTTGTATTTATCTCATCAAAATTCCCATAAACAACCGCATTAGCATACTGAATTCCAAAGGTATCGCTTAAATTTTGTACTACGCTTAAAGGCGCTAAAACTATGCTGTCTAATTCATCATTACTTAAGAGTATGCCTTTTATCGTAAGCTTAGTAGTTTTGCCATTTTCTGGGTTGTAAATTTGAAGTTCATTGCCTACTTTAAGTCCTAGTTGTTTGGATAAATTAATACCCAAAAAAGCTGAATTTTCATCAAAATCACTTAGAGAAAAGCTCCCTTCTTTAACTTCTATAAAAGGCTTAGTTATCTTTAAGGCTCTAAAATCTGTACCCAAAACTACTCCACTAGTGCTACCCAAATTTAAAAATGTATACAAAAAAGGAGTTAAGGCTCTAGCTTTTAAATTCTTTTTTGCTTCTTCATAGTCTTGATTTAAGATAAGTTCTTTATCATTTTTAGGCTCGATGATAACATTTGCTCCATAAGCTTTTAATTCTTTAGAAAGCTTTGTATCAATATCAAAATAAATATTTAAAAAAGCCGAGCAAGTTAGTGCTCCTATAAAAACACTTAAGACAATAATAAAAAGTCTTTGATAAGAAAAAGCAATGCTTTTAAAAAGCTCATTTAAAAAAAACTTATCTACCATAAAGAACTCCTGCGGGAGAAAGATTTGCAATATTTTTTATAGGAAGCAAGCATCCAAGTATAGCTATCAAACCTGCAAATACAAGACTTAAAGGCAAGGCTATAAAAGCAATGTTTATAAAATATCCAAAAATTCCAAGGCTGATAAGCTCTGAAAGTCCTATGCCAAAAATAAATCCAAATACAGCAGAAACTAAAGCTATGATCAAATTTTCACCTGCAAAAAGTAAGTAAATTTGAAATGTATTTGCCCCCAGTACTTTTAAAAGCCCTATTTCTTTTTTTCTGCGGTGAATTTCAGAACTCATTAAACTTGATATAGCAATACTTGCAACAATAAGACAAATAATACAAGTAATAGCCATCAAAGACTGAATTTTTTTAACAACCAAACTTTGTGCATCGCTTATGGCATTGAGTGCTTTTGCATCCGCTCCTGGCAAGCCATCGCTAATTTGACTAGCAATTGATCCTACATAAGCTGAGCAATACCATTTATCGTATTCTATTTGATCGAGTTTTTCCTCGCCCATTCGGCGTACCTTTTCAGAAAGGGCTGATTCAGGTATGGTAAAAGCTCTTACTTCAGCACTTGCATATAAGCCTTTTTTTTCTAATAATTCTTGAGCTAAATTTAAAGGAGTGATGATTTTGTTCGACATTTTAGGATTGGCGTGGAGTAAAATTCCTACAATTTTTACTTCTTTTGAAATTTTATTCTCTCCTATGAGTTGTATCGTGTCATTGATTTTAAGATCGTTATTTTTAGCAAAATCTTCGCCTAGCATGATTTCATTGCTGTCATCTTTAGCCCATTTGCCTTGCACTTTCAAATAAGGATAAAGACTTTTAATACCTGTGATAAAATCATCATCATCTTTTATTTCAATCGCTTTTTGAAAATAAGTACCATAAAGGAGTATTTTTTTTGAGGAATTATTGCTTTTTATTTCTATCTTTCCTTCTAAAAAAGGAGCAAAGGCTGTGATATTGTTTCGCCAATAAATATCTTTTAGCATATATAAATTTTTTTCTTCTAAATAGTTTTTATTTTTTAAAGGTTCGTAAAGCTCATTGCCTATTTCTATGCTAAGGCTTGAGCCTTTAGGCAAAACCAGTATATTAGATCCATAACTTTTAAGTTGCTTAGTTACTTCATCGCCTATACTTAGAGTGATATTTAACATTGTACATAGCAAAAGCGTAGCCAAAAAACAAGTAAGAAAAGCTAGAAATTTTTGAATTTTATTTCTAAAGATAGAATGAGTTATCATTTTAACTAGCATTATTTCTCCTTTGGATTAAAAATAAAGCTTCTGTATCTTCTACATATTTCATAGGATCTTTCTTAAATTCCTCATAGTTTTTTTCATTTGAAAAATAATAAGTTATACCTTTATAGCTGTAAGAAAAAGGTGCTTGAGTGTTAATGATCTTATCTTTTGAAACAGGATCTTGCACTTGTATATCTTTAATTTGACTAAAATAATTAGATCCTGCTACAACATCTTTAACATCTATGGTGATTTTTTCACCATCATAATCGTATTTTAATGGGATAGGATTGCAACCCCCTGTTTTTCCTACACTCGGTAGAAAAATTCGCACATTGCACGAAATGCAAATTAATTCCCCTTCTTTTTTAATATAACCCATATCCCCACAAATAGCACAAGCATCAAAAACAGCCACAGGAGAATCCCTATCTTCTCTTTTATTGATGAGGAAAAACCTTATCACTTTGCCTTGCTCGCTTATATAAGCAAAACGATGAAGTTTGTTATCTCTTAAAAGCGCTACATCAAAGATAAATTTGCCATTTTTATCAGGTAAAAGTTCTGTAGGCTCGTCTATGCTTAAGGGTTTAGAACTTACCATAAAAAAGTATAAGATGATACAAAAACTCAAAATACAAGAGATAAAAACACTAGAAAAATAGCGATTTATGAGAGTATTTTTTGCTTCATTTTTGCGGTAAACAATATCTAAAATTTGCTTTTTTACAATATTTTTTTTGCGAATTTGCAAACTTAAAAATGCTAAAAAAATGATGAAAAATAAATAAACATAAATTCCAAAAACACCAAAATAATTACTTTTTCCAACAAAACTTACTAAAAAAGTATGAGTTTCTATGAAAGAATTTCGCATCAGTGTAAGCAATATATTTGCTAAAACCTTATCTCCTTCTATAAAAATAAGGATTAAAAAAAGTATAAAACTTGCTTTTTTGTTGATATTCTTTTGCCACTTTAAAAAGAAGAAAATTAAAATACAAATTAATAAAGCTAAAGCAATAAAACCTAAAGAAGAAATGGCTTCGCTATCGATTAAAACACCATTAAATATAGGAAAATCTTGAGTTAAATTATAATAATGCAAAGCTATGCAAAAACTCAAAATTCCTAGTAAAATAAAACTTAAAATTTCTATTTTTTGCCAAAAATAAAACACAAAACTCAAAAGCAAACAGGCTATAAAAATAAAATTGAAATTAAATATCAAATTCTCAGTTTTTAGAAATTGTGCTGCAATAAAAAAAGCAAAATATCCAAATAAAAAGCCTAAAAAAAGAGCTAAAAAGCTTTTAAAAATATATCTTTTATCGGGCGTAATAAAAGCCATTAAAATGCTTAAGGGCAAGATACTAGAAAGAAAATGCACAAAATATATACTCATAATTTACTCTTTAAACATTGTTATTTTAATTTTTCAATAAAAATAAAAATATTTAAACACTCGGAAAATCCGAGTGTAAAATCATTTTGGCGTGCCTGTGTATTTGAATTTATAATCTACTTTAAAAGGTTCAAACCACTTACCCACGCCTGTTTCTTCATCAACATGGCGTCCAAAACCTTGTTTTTCTGGATTTGAGATATAAAAAGTAAGTTCATAATTTCCTACGCCAAAGCCACCTTTTTTATCTTTTTCCATAGCAATATTTGCACCATAGTGAGGACCATCATCAGCCACCATAGGCATCAAAGTTCCGCGTTTAATCGCACCTGTGTCGGTATTTTTAAGTTCATAGGCTATGGTTAAATAAGGCATCCAAAAACCTTCTGGAAAACCATTTGGATTGTTTTTAAGTGCGTGAATATCAGCTTCTAGGTGAATATCAGCTAAAGACGCAGCTAAATCAATACCTCTTGGCTCCATTTCAATAGGTTGTAAATAAACAGCAGCTATTTCCATGCCATTAAGTTCTTTTGGATCGCCAATTGGCACTTCGCCTGCAAATAAATTTGTACTAATAACCGCAGCTGCAGCAACTACTGATAAAACTTTTTTTATCATGATTTTACTCCTTTTTTTGAAATTTGTTTTGTTATTAAAATGCCAATAATTAGCATAATTAAAACTATAAATTGAGGGATTAAAGTCTCATAGTAAGGATAAATTCCAAGCCATAAAATCGGTTCAAAATTCATAGGTATAAGACTAGGAATGATGACTTTTCCTTCTATGAGTTCGGCTATGCCTTTGCCTGTAAAAACAAAAACCATGTAAAAAATAATGTAAGAAGTGATATAGAAAAATTGTTTTACAGGTATGCGAATGGCTCCTGCTTTTAAAAGAAAATATAAAACAATAAGTATTAAAATTCCAAGTCCAAGTCCGCCAAAAACAGCACCAAAATCAGTGCTTGTTTTAGCATCAAAAAGCAAGGCTTGATAAAAAAGCACAGTTTCTGCACCTTCTCTATAAACAGCTAAAAATACGGTAATCCAAAGGGTTTTTGCACTATTGTTTGATATAGCATCTATAGCACCTTGTTTGATAAAGCTTGTCCATTTTTTATTTTGTGCGTTTGAAAGTAGCCAAAAGCCCACATAAAAGAGTAGTAATACGGCTATAAGCATGGTAATACCCTCTATAAGCTCTCTACTTTGTCCTGCATTTTCTTTAAATAGCCAAGAAACTCCAAAAGCGGTAACAAAACTTAAAATTACTCCTGTAAAAAGAGCACTATAGGCGATATTTAAACGATTTTTGTTGCCACTTTGCACAAGATAAGAAACAATGGCTACAACGATAATCAAAGCTTCCAAGCCTTCACGCAAAATAATACCTAAAGCCCATATAAACAGCGAATAAGGAGTAGAATCTTGAATTTTATCCACACTGCTGGCTATGAGTTGTTCTAAGTCATTAAAAGTAGCTTCAAGCTCTTTTTTATCTGCACTTGCTTTAATCAGTGCCACGCCTTTGGAAAATAAACTTTCTATTTTAAGTTTTAAGCCGCTATCTACAGCACCGATTTTATTTTCCATACCGCTTGCTTCAAAAATATCTAGATAAATTCCTTGTAAATCATCTACTATAGAAGCACTAAAGCCATCATAATTTTTTAAAATTCCATCTAAAGCAAGTTTGATATCATTAGAAACTTTGGCATAATCTTTGCCTTTTGTTTCATCATTAAAGCCTGAAATTTGCAAACTTGAAAGTTCTGAATTTGGAATTTGTAAGAAAACATCAAAAATTTGTTCTTCTATGTTATCTAAGCCATCTCTTAAGCCTTTTTCATCTATTTTTGCATCGTTGATTTGGCGTATAAGGGTGCGTATGGCTTGTTGAATTTTTTGATCATTACCTGCTTTGGTGAATTTGTTGATCAAAACTTCAACTTTGGTATTGCGATAATCATTAAATAAAGCATCATTTAAAAAATCTTTACTTGTTTGATAATCTTTATTTTTAAAAGCATTGGCTGCTTGAGAGAATTTAGTAGATATATTATCTAATACAAATTGCAATCTTGCATCCATAGCCGCAGCCGCTTGTAAATCATTATTTATACTATCATTTATAGTTTCGTTTTGGGTACTAGAAGAAGAATTAGTTTTTGCTAAATCATTTTTATCAATACCCATCATTTGGGCAATCAAAGCTTCTGCTTCTGCTTCACGCTTGGCATTGGCTTGTATGCTTGATTTTTCAGCTGCTGCTTTATCGTAATTTGTATCACTTGCTTCTGCTTGTAAGCGATAACCATTTTGCAAAATCGGTGCAACTTCATCTAAATCATAATAAAGACTTTCAATTAAAGCATCAATTTGCTCTATGGGCGCTTTATCTTTATACAAGCGACGCAAATTTGTAAATTTTCTTTCCATGGTGATGGCTTTTTTGCCTATATTTCTTCCAATGGAACCTTCCATATTTTCAAAGTGTTGAAAATAAGCATCTTCGCTAAGTTTTTTAGCCTTTAAATTATCGCCCTTTTCATAGCTTTTTATACTCTCTTCTAATATATTTTTAATAGTATTAGCTTCTGCTACATAATCATCAACTCTAGCAAAAACAGAATTTGCTAGAAAGAGCATAGAGAAAAAAAACAAAATTTTAAAAAATTTCATACATTTCCTTAAAAAATATAAAAAATAATATTTATTATCAATATTGATAGAAGTATAATACAAACCATATTAAACAAAAATAAAAATTATTTTTATCGAATTTAAAGGGTTAAGTGTTTAAAATTTTTTCCGATACTACTTAAGTCTTCATACATAAATTATACTTAGGAGGGTGTTATGATTTCAGACGCAACTATGAGTAATGCTAATTTATTAACAGCGGTAAATACTTCAGTTTTGAAAAAATCAATGGATACAAATGAAGTGTTGATGAATGAGCTTATCAAAGGTATGGAGAGTGCATCGGGGGCTTCTGCTTTGCAAACTTCTAGCTCTAGCGGTTTAGATATTTACGCTTAAGTATCTTTAAATTTAGGGTGTGCTTTACACCCTAAATAAGGATATATCTTGTTAAAATAATCATTTCTTTAATATTTTTTGGTTATAATAATTAACATATTGAATTTTATAATCAAGGGGCGTAAATGCAAGCTGTAAAGAAAATAATTTTAAGTGAAACTTTTCCAGGCATTTTGCTCATATTTTTTACTCTCTTGGCTTTACTTTTTAAAAATTCTTCCTTAAGCGTTATTTATACAGATTTTTTTCATGCTAATTTTACTATAGGATTTGATCATTTTCAGATTGCTAAATCTTTGGATTTATGGATAAATGATGGTTTGATTGCTATTTTTTTCCTTTGTATAGGACTTGAATTAAAATATGAAATTTTACGCGGACAACTTAAAAATATAAGATCGGTTTCTTTACCTATATTTGGAGCTTTGGGAGGTATGATTGTCCCTGCTTTGATTTTTTCTGCTATTAATTATTCTCATGAATTTGCTATGAAAGGATGGGCTATCCCAACAGCTACAGATATAGCATTTGCAGTAGGTATTTTAATGCTTTTAGGAAATAGAATTCCTTCTAGTCTTAAGCTGTTTTTACTTTCTTTAGCTATTTTTGATGATTTGGGTGCTATTGTTATCATTGCTTTATTTTATACAGATCAGCTTTCAGCTTTAGCAATTATTATTTGTTTGTTTTGTATATTTGCTCTGCTTTTGTTAAATTATTATCACATCGCCCATCTTTCTTTGTACGTGTTGGTAGGTGTTGTGTTGTGGATAGCTATGCTTAAAAGTGGAGTGCATGCAACTTTAGCGGGTGTAATCATAGCTTTATTTATCCCTCTTGATACTAAAAATAAAAAACCCTATCTTCATGAAGTGCATAAGGATTTAAACCCTTGGGTGGTTTATTTTATTTTGCCTTTATTTGCTTTTGCAAATGCGGGTATTGATTTAAGAGATATGCATCTTGGTTCAGTATTTTCTCCTGTAAGTCTTGGGATTATTTTAGGACTATTTTTAGGAAAACAACTAGGGGTTTTTGGATTTTGTTATTTGGCTATAAAATTAAAGCTTGCAAAATTACCTGAAAATATTAAATATGGAAAATTTTATGGTATATGTATTTTAACAGGCATCGGTTTTACGATGAGCTTGTTTATTGATGGTTTGGCTTATAAAAATAGTGATATTTTTGAATATGCGGATAAACTTGCTATTTTAGTAGCTAGTTTTTTAAGTGCCATTGTTGGTTTTATTTATCTTAAGATTATTAAATGAATAATATAGTACATAAATTAAGAACTTTAGTTTTAAATGAGGCTTTTGGCGGCGTTTTACTTATAGTTTGCACTTTGCTTGCTTTGCTTGTGCAAAACGGGTCTTTTAGCGAACATTATCGAGAATTTCTAAATTTAAAAGTCGGATTTAGTGTAGGTGAATTTGAGCTCAACAAGCCTTTTTTACTTTGGATAAATGATGGGCTTATATCTATATTTTTCTTTGCTATAGGGCTTGAGCTTAAGAAGGAATTTTTGCACGGAGATTTTAAAAATCCTAAAAATATTGTTTTGCCTTTTATGGGGGCATTGGGTGGTATACTTATACCTGCTTTAATATTTGCTATAGTCAATATAGGCGATGCTTACACTTTAAAAGGATGGGCTATTCCAACGGCTACAGATACTGCATTTGCTTTAGCTATTTTGATGATGTGTGGCAAACATATTCCATCAAGTTTAAAAATTTTCTTACTTTCTTTAGCTATTTTTGATGATGTGGGTGCTATTTTAATTATTGCGATTTTTTATACAACCAAGCTTTCTGTGGCTGCTTTCGTAGTTGTGGGTATTGCTATTTTTATGATGTTGATTTTAAATATTTTAGGAATAACAAGAAAGTCTTTTTATTTTATTTGCTCAGTTATTCTTTGGATTAGTGTTTTAAAAAGTGGTGTGCATGCAACTTTAGCTGGAATTATTACAGCATTTTTTATACCGATGCAAACTAAAAATGGAGAAGCATTTTTAGAAGAAATCTATGAAAGTCTAAAATTTTGGCTCGCTTTTGTTATCTTGCCTTTATTTGCTTTTGCTAACGCTGGAGTAAATTTATCCAATATCGATATAGGAGCAATTTTTTCAGGTGTAAGTATAGGTATTTTCTTGGGGCTTTTTGTGGGTAAACAAGTGGGTGTATTTTTGTTTTCTTATTTGGCAATCCGCTTTAAATTTGCAGCCTTGCCCCAAGGTTCAAATTTGAAACAACTTTATGGGGTTTGTATACTTACAGGAATTGGTTTTACAATGAGTTTGTTTATCGATGGCTTGGCGTATGAAGTTAGCGATATTTTTAATTATGCAGATAATCTTGCTATTTTGATTGCTTCATTTTGTTCTGGGATTTGGGGTTTTATTTATCTTAAATTTTTTACCACGCGTCCTTAAGGAAATTTATGAGATTTGTTATTTTCTTTCTTGTTGTGATTGCTTTTTATATAGGTGGATGCAGTTTAGCTCAAAATGCAAGTCATACCCCAACAAATTATAATGTTGATAAAGAAACAAGATTAAGAATGATTGCTAATGAATGGAAAAAAACTCCTTATGTTTTAGGCGGAACAACAAAAAAAGGAGCCGATTGTTCGGGTTTTGCTCAAAGCACCCTAGCTCAGTTTAATACACGCATACCACGCACTACAACAAAGCAACTACGCTCGGGTATAAAAGTTTCTAAATCAAAACTAAAAACAGGAGATCTTGTTTTTTTTAAAACAGGTAGAGGACCAAATGGTATGCATGTGGGAATTTATATGAGTAAGGGTAAATTTATCCATCTTTCTACAAAGGGTGGAGTAAGAGAAGTGGATTTAAATAGTTCTTATTGGAAAAATCGATATATAGGTGCTAGAAGATATTAAGATGAAAATAGGCGTTTTTGATAGTGGTGTAGGTGGACTTAGTGTTTTAAAATCACTTTATGAGGCAAGACTTTTTGACGAAATTATTTATTATGGAGATACTGCCCGCGTTCCTTATGGGGTTAAAGATAAAGATACTATAGTCAAATTTTGTCTTGAGGCTTTGGATTTTTTTTCAAAATTTAATATCGATATGCTTATTATTGCGTGCAATACTGCTAGTGCTTATGCTTTAGATGCCTTAAGATTAAAAGCTGATTTTCCTATTTATGGGGTTATTGATGCGGGTGTTGAGGCTACTAAAAAAGCCTTGTTAGATAAAAATAAAAAAATTTTAGTTATTGCCACAAAGGCAACAATTCAGTCAAAAGAATATCAAAATCGTTTGCAAAAACAAGGTTTTAATAATGTAGACGCTTTAGCTACGGGTCTTTTTGTGCCTATGGTTGAAGAGGGTATTTTTGAAGGAGAGTTGTTGCAAAGTGCTATGCGGTATTATTTTAAAGGGATTGAAACTCCTGATGCTTTGATACTTGCTTGTACTCATTTTCCTTTGCTAGCAAATTCCTTGAGTGTTTATTTTGGTTCAAAGACAAAGCTTATTCATTCAGGAGATGCTATAGTAGAGTTTTTAAAACAAAGGCAAAAACTTTTGTTAAAAGAAGAGAAAGCAAAATTACATTTTTATGCTTCAAGTGATGTCAAGTCTTTAGAAAATACTGCTAAAATTTGGCTAAATTTATAAGGAAATACAATGATAGAATTAAAAAAACCAGCAGAAATAGAAAAATTAAGAGTAGCAAATCAAATCGTCGCTAAGACTTTGGATTTTTTAGAAAACGAGATTAAAGCGGGTATGAGTCTTAAGCAAATCGATAAGATGGCGGAAGATTTTATCTTAAGTCTTGGAGCAAAACCTTCATTTAAAGGGCTTTATGGTTTTCCTGGTGCAATTTGCACTTCTTTAAATCAGGTTTGTATCCATGGAATTCCTGATGAAAAAATCATCAAAGAGGGTGATATTTTAGGACTTGATGTGGGAAGTTTGATTGATGGATATTATGGTGATGCAGCGCGTACTATAGCTATAGGTAAAATTTCATCCACAGATGAGGCTTTGATTTCTTGTGCTAAAGACGCTTTATATCATGCCATAGATATTATTCGTGAGGGTATGCGTTTTAAAGAGCTTTCTGCAGCTTTGGGAGAATTTATAGATTCAAGAGGTTTTGTTCCGCTTCGTGGATATTGTGGCCATGGTATAGGACGCAAACCTCATGGAGAACCTGAAATTTTAAATTATTTAGAAAAAGGCGCAAGTGCAAAAAGTGGTCCAAAAATTAAAAATGGAATGGTTTTTTGTATAGAACCTATGATATGCCAAAAGGATGGAACTCCAAAGCATTTTAATGGAAAATGGGGTGCAGGAAGTGTGGATGAGCTTAATAGTGCTCATTATGAGCATTGTGTGGCTATTATTAATGGGCGCGCAGAAATTTTATCTAGCTTATAAGAGTTTTATTTGTAAAAATTGGGAAATTTTTACAAAAATTTTTCAATAATTTAAGTTACTAAATTATTTTTTTATAAATATTTAAGTAATTTTAAATTAAAATATTATTTTAAAAATGATTATTCCTATAAATTAAACTAAAACATAATGTAATATTTTAGTTTAAAGAGATCTTCAAAGATCTCACAGGCTAGGTTGCTTCCCTCCCCCTTTTTTTCAACCTAGCTTGAAAAAGAGCGGAATATCTCTTTAAGCTAAAATATGAAAACCTCTTAAGATTAATTTTAATGAGTATGTTTAAAGCGATAAGAGTTTTAACTCTTATCTGAAAAGATTTTTAAAGTTTGTTGCAGAGTCAGAAAAATTCATATTATCCATGCTTATTCCCATGGTAATAGCACTTGATAATTCGCATAAAATATCTTTAATTTCATCCCTTTTATCTTGAATATAAGCTAAAACTCCTTCATACCCTGCTTTTTCTAAAACTAAAAGAGGATTTGAAATTTCAAATTCAAAAAGTTTTTGACCTACATATATATTAAAAATATTTCCAAAAAGTGCTGTACCCATAAAAGAGCAGTTTTGGATAAGTTGAGAACTTGTTGCATCTAAGGTTCTTTTTTGTAAATCATCGTTTTGTTCATCAAGTCTTTCTGTGATACTTTTTTCAATTTTTTTAAGCGTTAAATCAAGTATTTGCAGAGCACCGATAAAATCATTTGCATCATTTATTTGTGAGCAAATTTGTGTAGCTTTAAACTCACTTACGCCTTGTATTTCACCCAAGTGCTTTTTAAAAACATCCAATTCATTTTTCATTTTACACCTTTCAAAAAATATTGCTAAAGGTTTAAAAAGCAAAAAGTGTTCCTATTTTTCATCAAGTGTGGCATTGATCCATAAAACTATTTCATTTCCTAGAGAATTTAAAGCTTTTTCAAAGGATTGATAGACATCAAAAATATCTATTTTTTTAACCCTTTCTTTGATTGAAAACAGGCGATGAGCGATGATTTTACTTTCTTTTGCGTCGATGAAATTTATACTAATAGAAATGCTTACATAATTTTCATTTTCATTAACCACTTGTTCAAAAGAATCTATCCTGCTTTCAAGTATATAATCACTTCCCACAGAGCTTCCTTGGGAAAGCAGGGCTTTAAAGATTTGACTTTGTTCAAATTTGGATAGCAGCAAGGATTGATAAAGATTATTGGGTAAATCTGCCCAAAAATGATACGCATAAGCCTTGCTTATACCTTTTTGCACATAAATAATTGATCTTGAATGAAGATATAAAGGCAAGGACGCATTTTGAATTTTAAGAATTTTATCGCTTTTAATAAAATTGGCTTGAAGAGGAAGTTCATCATTTTTAAGTATAAAGCTTTGCGTTTTATCAAGAGTGCTAGTTGGAATTGAACATCCATTAAATATAAGGGCTAAGATAGTAATGTATATGAATTTTTTCATTGTTTTTCTCCTGGTCCTAGTTTGGGTTTAGTTTCTTTAAAAATTAAATCCGATGGACTTTTTTGTAGATTTTGTATCAAGATATTGCTTTCTATAAGCACTTTTTTCAAAAGTTCTAAATTTTCTGCTAAGGAAAGTCGTAAGTCATCGTAAGAATCAAGTTTAACATTGGCTTTTTTTGCAAAAGAGCTAAGCGCTAAAGCTCCTTCTTGGATATCCTTTAAACTTGCATTAAAACCTTTTGCACTTAAGCTTACATTCTCTGCCATTTCTCCAAGTTTTAAGCTAGTGTTTGCGATATTGTGATTTAATGTTTTAGAATCTTTATTTAAAGTGGTGCTTAGTTGTGCTAAATTATCTAAAAGTATTTCTAAATTTTTTATATTTTTATCACTAAAAAGCTCTTTTGATTTATCATCTGCTCTTTTTATCAAAGAAAAGATGTGCTCGCTTTGTCTATCTATAGCAGCAAAAAAACCTTCTTTAAATTGAATCACGGGAAATTCTTCTTTACCTTTTACTTGAAGTTTTGGACTGTTTTTAGAACCTCCTTGAAGTTGTACAAATTTAAGTCCTGTAATGCCTTGAAATTGCAAAGTTGCAAAAGTATCTTCTTTTATAGGGGTTCCTTTTTTGATTTTAATTAAAATATTTACCCCTAAATTTTCTTTATCATAAATACTGATATTTTCCACATTTCCTATCTCTACTCCTAAAAGCCTTACAGGAGCTTTGATTTCAAGGCCTGCAACAGATTCTTGTGTATGAATTTCATAGTATTCAAAACTTTCTTCTTTTGAGTATCCTCCAAGCCAAAGTATGAAACCAATACTAGCAAAAAAAACTCCAAAAACAAAAAGCCCTACAAAAAAATAATTTGCTTTATTTTCCACTTTTACTCCATAAATCTTTTAAACAATCTTTCATTTTGCGCCCTTAGCTCCTCATAATTTCCACAAAAGGCAACTTTTTTATCTTCTAAGATGATAAAACGCTCGAGCAGATTTTTCATACTTTCTTTATCGTGTGTTACTAAAACAATATTAAGATCAAAGCTTTGTTTAAGTTCTAGTATCAAATCATCAAATTCACGACTACTATGCGGATCAAGTCCAGAAGTAGGCTCGTCTAAAAAAAGTAATTTACTATCAAGAGCCAAAGCCCTAGCAATAGCAACTCTTTTTTGCATTCCGCCACTTAGCTCGCTTGGAAGCTGTTTTAAAACAGCTTCATTTAAACCGACCATTTTGAGTTTCATCAATACCAGTTCTTTTATAGCAATGGAATCTAAATTCGTATATTCTTTAAGAGGGATAGCTATATTTTCATAAACGCTAAAAAAGCTAAAGAGTGCAGAAAACTGAAATACTACACCCCATTTTTTACGCAGCGCTAAAGCATCTTCCTCGCTAATGTTTTTTAGCTTAAAGCCTAAAATTTCGTATTCTCCCTCATCAAAATGTTCAAGCATTAGCATTTGTCTTAAGAGTACAGACTTGCCATTTCCACTTCCTCCTAAAATCCCAAAAATTTCGTTTTTGTTAATTTCAAAACTGACTCCATCATGGACAACTTTATTTCCAAATCGGGTGATAATATTTTGCGCTTTTATAATCATTTAAACTTCCATTATAGTTAAAACCACAGAAAATAAAGCATCAAATGCTATTACCCAAAATATAGCATTTACAACACTTTTTGTAGTATAAATTCCTATACTTTGAGTGGTATTTTTAACCTCAAATCCCCGAAAACAAGCAATAAGTCCTATTAAAAAACCAAAAATAGGAGCTTTTGCAAGCCCTATGATGATATGTTTCATTTCCACAGCTTCCCTAAAGCGCCTTAAAAATTCTCCAAAGGATATATCAAGATTTATTTTTGCTACTACCATTCCTCCTAATATACTGATCGCATCACTTAGAGCAACGATTAAAGGCATGGCAATAACTAAAGCCATGACCCGCGGAATGATGATGAATTCAAAAGAGCGAAAGCCCATGGTATTCATAGCATTGATCTCATCTGTGATTTTCATGACCCCAATTTGTGCCGTATAAGAGCTTGCACTTCTACCTGCTATGACTATCGCGGCGATTAAAGGAGCAAGTTCTCTAGTGGCTGAAATTCCTACTAAATCTACTATGAAAATATTAGCTCCAAATTGTGCAAGCTGATAAGCAGCTTGATATGCAAGCACAACCCCGACTAAAAGAGCGGTTAAAATAACAATAGGCAAGGCTTTAAAAGCTGAATTTTCAATATGATATAAAAAAGATATAAAGCGGAAATTTTTAGGATTTTTTATACATAAAAAAAGACTGGTAAAAAAAGCACCCGTAAAGTTAATAAATTTTTGCAAAATCTTTAAAAGATCAAAACTTAAAATTCCTAAAGAAATAAAAAAGTCTGTAAAATTGAATTTTTTCTCTTGTTTTTCATTAATTCTTTGATAGTTTTTTTCACAAAGCTCAAAAAGGCTTTTAAAGCGTGTGTTTAATCCTTGTTTTAAAATCAAGATATCGTTTTTTTTCAAATCATGCTCTAGAGCAAGAAAAAATCTCACTCCAGCCATATCGATTTCATTTAATTGACTAAAATCAAAAATACAATTTGTTTGAGAAATTTGGCTCAATAGATCTTTGATTTTAATCTTAGACACACTCGTTTTATCCCAAATTCCAAAAATAAAAACTTTATTTTCTTCTTTTTGAAATTTGAAATTTGCCTCCATTTTACTTATCGAGAATGAAATTTAAAATTTGTGGAACGCTAAAACCAAAATGCTCAAATACATCTTTATCTTTACCACTTTCTCCAAAACTTTCTATGCCATAAACCCTATCGCAGAATTTATAAAGCTCATTAGAATGTGCTGCTTCAACCCCTATAACTTCACCCTGTAAAAGCCTATCTTTATAAGCTTTATCTTGCTTTTCAAAGAGTTCAAAACAAGGCATGGAGATTACATTACAAGCAAAGCCTTGTTTTTCTAATTCATTTGCACTTTCTAAGCAAAGAGAAACCTCACTTCCGCTTGCTAAAAGCGTAAATTTAGCATCTTTACTTTCTTTAAGCAAATACGCCCCGTTTTTTACATCACCAAAAACAGGTTCATTTAAAGCCTTAAGCTTTTGGCGTGAAAGTACAAAAGCACTTGGAATATCTGCATTTAAAGCTATTTGCCAAGCTTTAACATTTTCCACTCCATCAGCTGGTCTAAAGGTTAAGAAATTTGGCATAGCTCTAAAAGTGCTGAGTTGTTCGATAGGTTGATGAGTTGGCCCATCTTCGCCAACGCCTATGCTATCATGTGTGAAAATGAAAAAATGTTTGACTTTCATTAAAGCTGCTATCCTAGCTGCGGGTTTTAAATATTCGCTAAAGATAAAAAATGTTGCTGAAAAAGGTAAGAAAATTCCATATCTTGCAAAGGCATTATTGATCGCAGCCATAGCGTGTTCTCTGATACCAAAATGAATATTTTTTCCTTCCGCAAAATCACCCATTCCATAAAGTTCGGTTTTATTAGATGGGGCTAAGTCCGCACTTCCGCCTAAAAATCCTTCCAAATCTTTAGCTAGAGCATTTAAAATTTCTCCATTACTATCTCTTGTAGCTAAATCCTTGCCTTTAAAATCAGGATAATTTATCTTGCTAAAATCAGGATTTAAAAGTTTTTCTAAGAGTTCTTTTTTTTCTGATTTTTCGAGCTTATCTTTCCATTTAGCTTCTTCTAAATCTCCAAGTTCTACAGCACTTTCGAAGCGAATTTTTGCTGCTTTAGGTATATAAAAATTTAAATTTGGATCAAATCCTGCTTTTTCTTTGGCTTTTTTAATAACCTCTTCACCCAAAGGTGCGCCGTGGCTTTTGTGACTTCCTTCAAGCTCTCCTGCGCCTTTTGCTATGGTTGTTTTTGCGATGATAAGGCAAGGTTTGTTGGCTTTTTTAGCTTGTTTTAGAGCCTTATCAATTGCTTCATAATCGTGTCCATCGATACTTAAAACTTCAAAGCCTTGTGACTCAAAACGCATTTTTACATCTTCATTAAAGGCTAAGCTTACATCTCCTTCGATAGAAATTTCATTGCTATCATAGATGATGATTAAATTATCAAGTTTATGAAGTCCTGCTAAAGAACACGCTTCATAAGAAATTCCTTCTTGTAAATCCCCATCTCCACAAAGACAATAAACCTTGTGATTGATTAATTCTTTTCCTAGTAAGTTTTGAGCTTTTTTAGCTGCCATAGCAAAGCCTACAGCATTAGCTATACCTTGTCCTAATGGGCCTGTAGCAATCTCTACTCCTTGAGTTGAAATTTCAGGATGGCCTGGAGTTTTTGAATGAAGTTGGCGGAAATTTTTAATATCATCTAAACTTAAATCATAACCACTTAAATGCAAAAAGCTATAAAGCAAAGCACTGGCATGTCCGCCTGAAAACACAAGCCTATCGCGGTTTAGCCAAGTTGGGTTTTTAGGATTATGAGAAAGATGATAACTTAAAACCGTTAAAATATCAGCCATTCCCAAGGGTGCACCTGGGTGGCCTGAATTAGCCTTTTGCACCATATCGGCACTTAAAAATCTTAAAGTATTTGCTTGTTCTTGTAATATCGATAGATCCATTTGTAACCTTTATAAATATTTAATCATTAAACTTTTAATCATGTGTGCTAAATTAGCATCAAGATCACCAAGATCATTTTTACACTCATTAATCAAATTTTCCTTACTTTGAATAGCCTTTTCAAGTCCTAATAAATTCACAAAAGAATTTTTATGCTCATCATGTTTGCTTGGCTTTCCACTTTCTTCTTCGCTCATTGTTTCATCGATGATATCATCATTGATTTGAAAAATAAGTCCAAGTTTTAGACCTATTTGATAAATTTTTTCGCTTTCTTTTTCATCGAGTTCGCAAATTTCGCAGCCCATTTTTAAAGCCGCTGCTATAAGTTTTGCGGTTTTATGTGTGTGTAAAAACTCAAGTTCTTCTAAATTTAATTTTTTATCTTCAAAATAACAATCAATAGCCTGACCCAAAATCATACCATTGATTCCTGCATTAAAAGCTAGAGTTCTAATCAGATTAATTTTAATGCTTTCTTTTAAATTTAAATTAGATAGAAGTAAAAAAGCTTCGGTATTTAAAGCATCGCCTACTAAAATAGCTGTAGTTTCATCATAGCTTTTATGCAAAGTAGGCGTTCCGCGTCTTAAATCTGCATTATCCATAGCAGGTAAATCATCGTGTATGAGCGAGTAAGTATGGATAAATTCTAAGGCCAAAGCCGCGTTTAGGGCATTGGGGATAAGATGAGGTGCTTTATTTTGAACAACTCCTAAGAGTAATTGAGCACGAAAGTGTTTTCCACCTGCTTTTAGCATCTTTGCCAAAGCTTCATTAAAAAAAGGATGGAAGCTTTGAACTTTTGGTAGATGATTTTCTAAATGTTTGATAAAGAGTTCTTTCACTTTACAAGCCTTATGAAAAATTGAAATTTTCCATCTCCACCTGAATGAACTCCTCCTAAATCATTGTTTAATCCCAATAAAGGAAGTTTATCACTTTTGCGTTCGATTAAAATATTAAAATCATTTCCTGTACCAAGTAGGGTTTGAAGTTCTTTAAAATCTTTTAGTGTCACATTGTTTGCGCGCAAAATTTTATCCCCTACCATAAATCCTGCTAAAGCAGCTTTAGAGCCTGCGTCTACTTTTGTAACTATAAGACTTGAATTTACACTTAGACCTATATTGCTTCTAAAATTGGTTGGTTTTGGTTTTGGTTTATTGCTTGGGAGATTAAATTTGCTTAAATCTTTGGCAAAAACTTCAGTAGAAATATTTAAATCCACATTATCTCGCAATACTTGAAAATAAAGTGTGCTTCCACGATCTGCAAAGAGAATTTTTTCATTTAGCTTTCTTATATCTTTAACTAGTGTTCCATCTACGCTTATGATTTCATCGTTGATTAGAAATTGCCCACTTTTTCGAACATTATTCACATAAATTTTATTTTCACGCACCGCAAAATCAACCCCTATATCGCCCCAATATACATCGTTATATTTCATAAAATGCTTTAAGTAACGATTTCCTATAAAGGAGCTATTATTAAGAGCAATTCCCATCATTTCGCAGCAAGGAGTGCCTAAAAGCCCCACTTTGGTAGAAAAATCAAGCTGATCTTTTTCATCAATATTTTGCGCAAGATATTTAATGTGACCTATATAAGCTCTATTAGGATCCCAAATTCCTATCCAATCATTGCGTGTAAGTTTTTCTTCATCTCCCATAGGTGTAGGGATTAAGCTAAAATCAGTTCTTACAAGATAAAGATTTAAAAATGGATCATATTTTACATATTTATTGAGTTTGACATTAGGTTGTTTTAAAACCGCAAGTAAATTTTCACTCAAGGCAAAAGCAGGCATTCCTTCATAATTAAGCATACTGGCTTTATTTCTTTCGTAGCCTGCAGCAAAATCTTCAAATTTAGGACGCTCGATTGCACTTAGGGATATTAAAAAGGTTACTAAAAAAAACAAAAATTTCATAATTTCCCAAATCCTCCTAAAACATCACTGGCCAAGCTTGATCGATTTTGTGCTACCATAGCTAAAACATCATTTATAGCAGAAATGAGTAAAATTTGTAAAGATTCTTTATCTTCAAGTAAAGAACCATCAATGCTAACATCGATAATCTCGCCCTTGCCATTAGCACTGACTTTCACAAGTCCTGCCCCACTTTTAGCACTAAATTCTCGATTGGCTAACTCTAATTCTATATTTTTTGCTTTTTCTTGAACTTGATTTAAAAGTTCTCCCATCTTAGAAAAATCCATATTTTCAAACATTTATTATCCTTGATTTTTTAAAATTTCATTCACAACCGCTTTGTCGCTAAAGGGGTGTTTTATCCCTTTGATTTCTTGGGTATTTTCATCACCCTTGCCTAAAATAACTACTAAATCGTCTTTTTCTTTAAGTTTTAAAGCTTTATTTATAGCTTCTTTTCTATCTTCTATCATCAAAGCTTTATCAGGGTTTTGAAAGCCTGATAGAATTTCATTCATGATATCTTTAGGTTCTTCGCTACGCGGGTTATCACTTGTGATAATGGCTATTTTTGCAAAATGCTCAACGATTTTTCCCATTAAAGGTCGTTTGGTTTTATCTCTATCTCCACCTGCTCCAAAAACTACTATGAGTTTTTTATTTTTGAGTGTATCAAGTACTTTTTCAATGCCATCAGGAGTGTGAGCAAAATCCACGATTACGCCATTAGCCACTTGCTCAACCCTACCACAAACCCCGCCAAAGCCACTGATAGCTTTTTCTAAGTCTTTTAAATTCGGCTTTACAAGTTCATTAACACAAGCACTAGCGGCTAGAAGATTATAAAGATTGAAAAGTCCTAGTAGGGGCGAGTCAATATGAAAACTTTGATCTTTTAATGCTACAATAGCACTGATACCATCTTCTAAAGAATAAGCTTTAACTTGATACAAAGAAGGATTTTCTATGCCATAAGTAAAAGTATTGCGCACATTAAATTTAATCATTAAAGTATCTTTGTTGATAAATTTTAAACTCTCATCGGTAAAAAAGAGCTCTTTTGCTGCTTTATAGTTTTCAAAATTGCCATGAAAATCCAAATGATCTTGAGTAATGTTAGTAAAAATTTTGGCTGCAAATTTCAAGCCTTCGATGCGATTTTGCACCAAAGCATGCGAGCTAACTTCCATAATAAAAAAATCACATTTTTTTTGTGTGGCAAGTTGTAAGTATTCTAAAGTTTTTAAAATAGGCGAAGTGGTTAAAGACTTTTCATCAATTTGCTCATCGTTGATAAAAGCTCCACGAGTGCCACAAAGTCCACATTTAAAACCTAAGTCAAGTAAAATCGAATAAATAGCCGCTGCGGTGGTGGTTTTGCCATTGGTTCCTGTAATTCCTATGATTTTGATATTTTCATCGATTTTTAAAAGTTTTTTGCATTCTTCTACATCAATGATTTTTGCACCTTTTTCTAAGGCATCACTAGCAAAATTCATATTTTGTGCAGTTTTTAAAAAATAGCAATCTTTTTCGCATTCTAAGGTATTGTCGGTAATAAAAGACTGATCAAGCTTTAATTTCACTTTTAAATCCTATAAGTTTTTCTTGGAGTTTTATAAAGCGTTCGTTTGCCCAAAAGTGCGGCATAACGCTTTCTATATAGTTTAAAGTCATATCTTTATAGCCATTATCAAGTAATTTTTCTAAAAAATCTAAAAAATCATCACGGTTATCAATGACTAATTTTGTGCTATGTATAATATTTTCAAAACTCTTTTTAAAGCCGATTTGCTCTTCACTTTTTAGAAAATCTTTGTAGTTTAAAGTATGAGCTTCTTGAATTTCATTTTCTGTTTCATCGGTATTTTTTTCATTTTTAAGCTCTATAGTGCTTAAAATTTCTTCTAAATCTTTATCGATATTTTTAATTTGATAATGTTCTAAATAAAATTCAAAAAGTAATAACGCTTCTTTTGGAGATTTTAAAGCTAGATCACAAAGAGTGATAAAATGAAACAAGCGTTTGTTTTTGCGTTTTTCATAAGCTAAAGAAAAATATATTTTTGCTGTTTTAAAGTCTTTGCGTAAAAAATGCTCGATTCCAAGTTTTTTATAATTTTGCAAAATCTTCAGCTCCACCGTTTAGATTAACTATAGTAATTTCTGGATGTATATCGATTTTAAGTTGTCTTTCAAGTCCGTATTTTAATGTCGTTCCACTTGAAGCGCATCCTTTGCAAGCCCCAATTAAATGAACATAAACCACACCATTTTTAATCCCTAAAAATTCAAGACCGCCTCCATCGCGTTCTAACATAGGCATACTTTTATCTAAACTTGCTTTTACAGGATTTATAAGCTCTTCATCGCTAAAAGGCATCATAATATATCCTTAATAAATTTTTCTATACTTTAGCGTGATTGTGTTTAAAAAAAGGTAAATCGGATAGTTTTTTCGTTATTTTTCTAAATGAAGCTTAAAAGGGTTCTTCATTGTAATCATTTTCAGAATTATTTTTTAAAATTTTAATATCCAAATTTTTAGCAGAAAAAAATCTATGCAAATTTTTAAATAAAGCTTCTAGTTTCTCTTCATCTTTTTCATTTTTCAGTAAAAACAAATTCTCTTTTAAAAATTCTACAAGTTCATGATCGTTTAAATTTTTACTAAGAAGGACAAAATTTTTTTCTATAAGGGTAAAAATTTGTTTTTTTAAAGCAAGATAAGAATTTGTGATATTAATATGATTTAAAAAGGCTAAATTAACCTTACAAATTCCCCATAAAAACTCAATTTGACTTAAATCTTTACTAAAATTTTTACTCTCAAATTCTCTTATATCACTATCTTCATAGCTTTTGTGTTCTAAAATTTTTTCTAATAATACTTTATGTTTAAAACATCTAATATCGCTAATTTTTATAAAAAGCTCGTGCATGTTAGGATTGTTTTTTAAATAATTTAAGAGTTCAAGCTCGGTGATGTGGGATTTAGGATTATGATTTTGCGTTTGTTGGAAAGAGGTGTTAAAATTGATAGTTTTACTTGGTTTTCGATTTGAAGTAAGAACGATGAGTTTTTCATCTACTCCTAAAAGTTTTGAAACCAAACCTACATAAGAACTAGCTACTAAGGGTTCAAGGCTAAAGGTGTATTTTTGTATATTTTCAAGAGCTTTTTGTTTATCTAGGGCGGAATTTAAAGAAAAGCTTGAAAGTATGCGTCTAATGTAAAACTCCCCTAAATCCATCCCTTTTTCAAGTAGGGTGTGAAGTTTCGCATTTTGATGATTAGCAACAAGTTCGGCAGGATCTTTTCCGCCTTCTAAAAGGGCTACTTTACCATCTATTTTATGAGTACTAAGTAAAAAGGCTGAACGAGTGGCCGCATTTAATCCCGCTTCATCATTATCAAAACATAAAATCACTTTAGCTTCATAACGGCGGATTAAAGGCAGATGATTTTCAGTTAATGCTGTTCCAAGCACTGCTACAGCATTGTTAAAACCTGCTTTATGAAAAGCTATAGCATCCATATAGCCTTCACATACTATCATTTCTTTTTTTTTGGCTATATTTTCTTTAGCTATATTAAAAGCATAAAAAATTCTACTTTTATCAAATAATATATTTTGAGGAGAATTCACATATTTTGCTGCAACATTAGGATTTAAAGTGCGTCCCCCAAAACCTACCAATAAGTCTTTATGATCATAAATTGGAAAAGTGATACGCCATATAAAACTTGCATAAAATTCATTATTTTTATCCTTTTTTAAAGCACCCACACTCATAGCATCTTCTAAAAGGATTTTTTCGTTATGAAACAATCTTATGCTGTCTTCGCTTGAGCCTGCAAAACCTAATTCAAATTTGGCTATATCTTGATCATTTAGCGTTCTTTTATACAGATAATCCAAAGCTTCTTTATGGTGTTTGAGATTGGATTTAAAATAAGCATTTAAGCTAGGCAGTATAGTTCTTAATTCTTTTTTATTTTCATTTTTTTCTTTGGTGTAACTTAGAGTAAAATTACAAAGATTTGCAATTTTTTCAACCGCATCAGTAAAGCTTAATTTTTCGTAATCCATTACAAATTTAAAAGCATCTCCGCCTGCTTTACACGCAAAACAATGATAAAATCCTTTTGCGGGATTTATATGCATAGAAGGATTTTTATCCGCGTGAAAAGGACACACGCAAACAAAGCTTGAACCTTGTTTTTTTACTTCTATATAATTTTCAATAATATCAACAATATTAAGTCTTTGGGATAAATTTTCTATACTTTCTTTAGTTATCATTTTAAAACCTTAAATAAAATTATACAAAGATTTAGCTATAATTTGGCATAAAATTTTTAGAGCAGGATGATGGATTTTTTCTTCGTAGAATACAGAGATCCCTTAGTGGGACTTATAATTTTAACTGTTTTAATCTTCGTTGTAGCTGTGGCAAATTATATTTGGAAAGTATTTGCGAGCAAAGATGAAGAACAAAAGCTTGAAAAATTTATTAAGAAATTTGAGATGGATAATATCCACAAAGATTTGTTAAGAAATGAGGGTTTGAGTTTTGGAAATTTGAGTTTTTTGGCCGAAATTTTTACCAAAAGTGGTGAATTTGAAAAAGCCACGCAAATTTATCTTATCGCCCTTGAAAAAAGTAAGGATAAGCAAGAGCGTGAATTTATCTTTTTTGCATTGGCAAAAGTATATTTTAAAGCAGGGTTTTTAGAGCGCGCAAAGGAAGTTTTATTGCAAGCTTTAAAAATTCGACCCAGAAATATACAAACCCTAAAGCTTTTAAAAATTGTTTATCTTAAATTAAGAAAATATAAGGAAAATTTAGAGCTTTTGGGTTGTTTGTTTGAGCTTGGAGAAAATGTAAAAGAAGAAAAAGAATTTTTAAAAGCTTTGGATTTTCTTGCTTCTAGTTTAAGTGATGAAGAAAAAAAAGAGCATATTTTAAAACTACAAATAGACAATAATCCTATGCTAGGACGCTTTGTTTTTGAAAAATATCATATTTTTTTAAATCAAGATTTTTCAAGTATTTGTGATTTGCTTTATAAAGAAAATAAAGCTTTTAATCTACAAAATAAAGAATATTTTGAATTTTTTTATGCCTTGGGTTTGATAGAGGATGAAGAGTCTAAAGATGTAAATTTTAAAAATTCTAATTTTAAAATGCTAAAAATTTTAAAAGAAAATTCCTTTAAAGCAAGGCTTGAATTTTCATATCGTTGCACAGAATGCAAAAGCGTAATGCCTTTGTTTTTTTATCATTGCCCTGTTTGTTATGAATTTAATACTTGTCAAATTATTTATGAAGTGAAAAATAATGAGACATATTGAAATTTATACTGATGGCTCTTGCCTTAAAAATCCAGGTTTTGGAGGATGGGCTTATATCTTACGCTATAATCAACATCAAAAAGAAGGTTTTGGAGCAGAAGCTAATACTACAAACAATAGAATGGAATTAAAAGCGATTATCGAAGCTTTAAAAGCCTTAAAAGAACCTTGTGAAATTTCACTTTTTACAGACTCTAATTTGATGGTTCAAAGTATTAATGAATGGCTAGAAGCTTGGATAAAAAAAGATTTCAAGGGTAAAAAAAATGTAGATTTATGGAAAGAATATATCGATGTGGCAAAACCCCATAAGATAAAAGCTTATTGGATAAAAGCACATAATGGGCATTTAGAAAATGAAAGGTGTGATACTTTAGCACGCGAAGCTGCTTTAAAAATTGCAAGGGAAAATGATGAAAAATATTGAATTATTAGAACAAAAATTAGCCTATAAGTTCAAAGATAAAGATCTTTTAATCCATGCTCTAACTCATAAAAGTTTTAAAAAACCTTACAATAATGAGCGTTTGGAATTCTTAGGCGATGCGGTGCTTGATTTAGTTGTGGGTGAATATCTTTTTCATAAATTTGCTAAAGACGCTGAGGGGGATTTGTCAAAATTAAGAGCGGCTTTGGTCAATGAAAAATCTTTTGCAAAGATCGCAAATAGTTTAAATTTGGGCGATTTTATTTTTATGAGCGCGGCTGAAGAAAACAATGGAGGTAAAGAAAAGCCTTCTATACTTTCTGATGCCTTAGAAGCGATTATGGGGGCTATACATTTAGAAGCGGGATTTGATTTTGCAAGAAATATCGCTTTAAAGCTTATAGAAAAAAACTTCCCACAAATTGATGCAAAAAATCTCATTAAAGATTATAAAACAAAACTGCAAGAAATTACACAAGCAAAATTAGGACAAACCCCACAATACGAAACCGTGCGTGCTTTTGGACCTGATCATTTAAAACAATTTGAAATCGCTTTATTCCTTAATGGACAAGAGCTTGCAAGAGCCATTGCGGGAAATAAAAAAGAAGCACAGCAAATGGCAGCAAAAATTACACTTGAAAAATTAGGAGCTTTATAGTGAATACTTTTGGTACAAGATTAAAATTTACAAGTTTTGGAGAATCCCACGGAGTGGCAGTGGGTTGCGTGATTGATGGAATGCCTGCAGGGGTTAAATTTGATGAAGAGTTTTTACAAAGCGAACTTGATAAACGCAAGGGTGGGAGCAAATTTGCAACTCCAAGAAAAGAAGGCGATAGGGCGCAGGTTTTAAGCGGGGTATTTGAAGGTTATACCACGGGTCATCCTATTGCTATGGTTGTGTTTAACGAAAACACACATTCTAAGGATTATGATAATTTAAAAGATTTATTTCGTCCTGCCCATGCTGATTTTACTTATTTTCATAAATACGGCATAAGAGATCATAGAGGAGGCGGAAGAGCTAGTGCTAGAGAAAGTGTTGCTAGAGTGGCTGCGGGTGCTGTTGCAGCTATGCTTTTGCGTGAATTTGGTATTTGTGTTCGAAGTGGGGTTTTTGGAGTAGGAAATTTTATTTCAAATTTAAAAGAGGAAGAATTGGATTTTGAATTTGCAAAACAAAGTGAGATTTTTTGCTTAGATCCTAATTTAGAAGATGAATTTAAAAAAGAAATTTTAAGCGCTAGAAACTCAAAAGATAGTGTGGGTGCTTCTGTTTATACTAGAGCTAAGGGAATGCTTGTAGGACTTGGAGAAGTGCTTTATGATAAATTAGATTCTAAATTAGCTCATGCCTTAATGGGGATTAATGCTGTAAAAGCTGTTGAGATAGGCGAGGGGATTAATGCGAGTAAAATGCGAGGCTCGCAAAATAATGATGCTTTAAAAGGGGGTGAGTTTTTAAGTAATCACAGCGGAGGGATTTTAGGAGGTATTTCAAATGGACAAGATCTTATTTTAAAGACTTATTTTAAACCTACTCCTTCTATTTTTTTAAAGCAAAGCAGTATGGATAAATTTGGAAATGATTTAGAATTTGAACTCAAAGGCAGACATGATCCTTGTGTAGGTGTTAGAGGTAGTGTAGTAGTGAGTGCTATGGTGCGTTTGGTTTTGGCTGATTGTTTATTGCTTCATGCAAGTGCTAATTTAAACAATTTAAAAAATGCTTATGGGATAAAAAAATGATAAAGCCCATTTTTGGGCTTTAATTTGCAATATTTTGAAAAGATTTAACTTCATATCGTCTCTTTTATAAATTTTTTAACACTTAATCTTTATATTTTTTATACATTTTGATAAGTTTAAAAAAATAAATTAATATTATTTTTATTTTAAGTGTATAAAAAAGGAATTTTTATTTAGGATTTTTTTAGTATTAATTAAAAATATTGATAAAAATTACTATTTTAATATTAAAATGGTTAAAGATATTACAAGGAGGGATTGATGGAATTTAGTAAAAAGAAAATTGTTCGTTTATCGTTGAATTTAACACTCCTTGGTGCTTTATTTCCTTGCGTATTGTTCTCAGCAGACTTGCGTCAAAGAAATGGTAATGTTATTGTTTCAAGAACAACAGATCTTACGCAATCAAGCAATAAAACTGATGTAATTAATATCAAAAACCCAAATCAAAATGGAGTATCACACAATCAATTTGATGAATTCAGTGTCCAAGATGGAGTAATTTTTAATAATAGTTTAAAAGATGGAAATTCTCAAATTGGAGGATGGGTAGGGAAAAATCCAAATTCAAAACAAAATGCCAATACTATTATAAATGAAATTTCAAGTAAGCAAGCTTCTAATATCAATGGCGCTGTTGAGGTATTTGGAAAAAGTGCTAATTTAATTTTTGCTAATGAAAATGGTTTTAGTGTAAATGGAGCGGCTTTTTTAAATACTAAAGGAGTTACACTTAGCACAGGCAAATTTAATGGAGATTTTACAGAAGTAACAAGCAATGGTAGGGTAGCCATTGGAGAAAAGGGGTAATGGTTGATGGGGATTATTTTAATGTAATCAGCCGTGGGATTGACCTTGCAGGTAGTATTGCCCACTATCAAAGTGGTAAAAATTTATCCGATATTAATTTTATAGCTGGGCTTAATAAGGTCGATTTAAGTACTCCAAATGCTCCAAAAATTATTGCTTCAAAACAAAAAGATGAAAAAATTGATTATGGTATTGATGGGAAATATTTAGGATCTATGTATGCAAATACAGTTACTCTTATTAGCACAGAAGAGGGTGTTGGTGTAAGACATAGTGGAGTAATACGCGGAATTGAAGATGTTATAGTAAAAGTAAAAGATAAGGCTGAATTTCAAGCTATAGGTGTAAATACAAATGGAAGTGTTAAGATAGACGCTAAAGATATTAAAACCTCTTTAATCAATGCAGATACAATTGATTTAAAAGCAAGTGGAAAAGTTACAAATGAAGGACTTTATAAAGGCAAGCAAATTCAAATCAATGCCAATAATTTTGAAAATGCAAAGCAAACAAATTTGAGCCAAGAAACAAAAGATATTTTTAAGATAAATCAAGAAAATTCAAGTATTTTTGCAGACAGTTTAACTTTAAATACCCTAGATAAAACTAGCAATTTTGGATTTATCAATGCTTTAAATGATATTAAAGTGGGTACAAATTCTTTTGACAATCAAGGAGAAATTTCAGCAAATAAAGATATAAGCTTAATGCTTAATGATGATGCTTTTATTAATAATGGCAAAATTTTAAGCCAAAATGATATTCAAATACAAGCTAATAAAGATTTAACTTTAAATCATGGAAATTTATACGCACAAAATTTGCTTCATATAAAAAGCTTGAATGATTTAAATATCAATTCAAAACTCGAAAATACTTCTTCAATAGAGCTTGATGCGAAAAATATTTATGTTAAAAACCTTGTTGCTAGTGGAAAAGAATTAAATCTTCATGCAGATGAAAATCTTGTAAATGATGCTTATTTATTTTCAAATGGTGATCTTAGAGCCCAAGCTACAACCCTTACAAATAATTCCACTTTTAATAGCTTAAATAATTTGTATTTAAACGCCCATACGATTCATAATAATGCTTTAATTTTTGCAGATAAAGTATCAATATCGAGGCAAATATTTTAAATAATAATGCAAATTTAACAGGCATGCTTGAGACTTCGACCGAGTATTCTCAAGGTTTTGGTCAAGTAGGGTACGGTGATACTGCTTTTAAACGATGGAATATGGAAGTAGGTGTTACGGGTATTGTAAAATATAATAATTTATTAGACAGCAAGCAAGCTTCTATCCAAGCAGGTAAAGATATAAATATCAATACCCAATCACAAGATAATGCTAGACAAATCAACAACAGCGGAAAAATTCTTGCTCAAGGCAATATCGTATCTTTTGGAAATATAGACAATAAGTCTTTAAGTAAAGAAATTTCTGTAGGTGAAATTTTAGAGCAAATTAGAGTTAATGGATTTTTTGCTAAAGAATATCTTGGTTCTTGGAATACAAATTCAACTTATTATTTTGTAGATCATGAAAGCTTGCTTGATGCTTTGAAATATTTTTCTACCACCCAAGCAAAAAATCATCAAAGAGAATCAGCGTGGAATGCGCTTAAAGATGCAGCAGCTAAAAATTCAGCTTTAAACCAATGTTTTTCTTTATTATTTGGTAGTGATTATGCTTCAAAAAGATTTGTTCCTGATCAAAAAGAGTGGAATCTTGATGCAAAGATTGTTTTTAAAGCAAAATCCGAGGCTGTTATTGCTTCAAAGGGTAAATTAGATCTTAATGCTAAGGAATACAATCAAGATTTAGTCAGTTCTTTGGATAAAAATTTTGCCTTACTTGATTCGGATTTAAAAAAAGCGACAAATAGTCAAGATTTAATTTTAAATTCTATACCTGATCTTATCAATTCAGGCTTATTTACTCTTGAAAATAAAACAAATGATAATATTACTTATGAATACACTACAAATACTTCTATCATAGATGAAAGCAAGTATTTTGGATTTTTAAGTATTTTAAATCAATTTAAAAATAAAAACTTCAACGAATTTATAGTTATAGGAGATCCTTTTTTGAAAATCAGCTTATTAACGCAATGTATACAAACGCACTACAATCCAATACTAAATTGAGCGAAGAAGAAATCAAAAAATTACTTGAAAATGGAGCAAAATATGCCAATGAAAATGGCTTAAATTTGGGTCAAGGTTTGGCTAAAAATCAAGCTGTTGATCAAGATATGATTTTATATGTAACAATCAAACAAAACGGTAAAAATATCATGGCTCCTATGTTGTATCTTTCTAAAGAGACAATTGGAAATAATGAAATAAAATCAAATCTTACAGGAAAAACAGGCGTAGATATTAATACGCAATCATTTAATTCTTTGTTAGGCGACATAGCTTCAGAGGGTCAGATTAATATCAATGCTGGCAACGAGATTAATTTGCAAAGTTCTAATTTAAATGCGCAAAATATAAATTTAAGTGCCAATAATGTCAATATAGACACTGTTTTAGGTATAGATGAAAAAGGCTCTTATAATTCAATTAAAAAAGGAGAGATTAAAGCAAATAATGTTGTTAATATTGATTCGGTAAATGATTTAAATATCAAAAATAGTGATATTTCTACTAGTGCGAATGATTCTAAAATTGTTCTTATATCTCAAAAGGGTGATGTAAATATCAAAAACGATTATTCTAAATCATCTTCATTTGAGCAAATTAATACAGATAGTCAAAAATCCAATACTACAACGAGTATAGATGGGGTTTTAAGCACCAATATCAAAGGAGCAAATGTAGGAATTGTTTCCAATCAAGATGTAAATATTATAGCTAGCAATATCAATGCTGATTCTAAAATAGATATCAATGCTAACAATGTTAATATTAAAGATGCACACGAACTTAGCAAGACTAAAACCGATGGTGTGTATTAAAACCCGTAGAGATCAGTTATGAAAGTGCTAATTTAGAAACTTCAAAATCAATAAGCAGTACTTTAAATTCAAAAGATGATATTAATATTAATACCAACGGCAATATAGCAATCACAGGCTCAACTTTACAAGCGGATAAATCTGCTAATTTAAATGGAGAAAATATTACAATAGAAAATGGAGAAAATAAAATTTCAAGTTCTTCTCATTCTTCAACAAGTTCTATTGCTGAATATAAGCAAAGTTCTGTAAATACTGATGCTTCTTTGGTGTCTTCATCACAAATTCAATCCGATATTTTAAATTTAAATGCTCAAAAAAATGTAAGCATTAAAGGAAGTGAGCTTAATGGAGGCGAGATTGATATTAAGGCTGATAAGGTTGATTTTATAGCTGCGTAAAATAAAACCCATACAGAAAGCGATTCGATTGCTATTGGGGTTTTTGCTAATGCTAATTTGGAATTAACCGGAAATGGGGTTGCTGTAAATTATAGTTTTGTGCAAGATAAAGCAAATGCTAATACCACAAATAGTTCTAATAGTATCACACAAGGTGGGGTAAGATCTGATCTTTTAGGAACTGCAGAGGCTGGTTTGGAATTTTCTAAAACGGAAAAAATAAGTGATGAGCTTTCCCATGTTTCAAATACTATCAAAGGTTCAAATATTAATATCAATGCAAATAATGCTTTAGATATAGGTGGAGCTAATTTTGAGGCTAATAAGGATATTAATTTAAGAGCAGGAGAGATTGTTAGTACTAAATATGAAGATATTAAAACACAAAGCAGTACAGGCTTTGGTTTGTATATTAAAGAAAGAATTGAAGCTACTAGTCCTATCGCTTCTGCTATCAATCAATCGGCTCAAAATGCAGCTGCTAAGAATGAAAATTTAGGCGTAAATTATGGAATAGTAGCTTCTCAAGCTTTAGCCAATACTGCTAATATATTTAGCAACAATCTCATAAATACCACTTCTAATCAAACTCTAGGTTTTAAATTCAATCAAGATAAAAGCCAAAGTTCTAGCGAGAATATTTCTAAAATCAATGCAGGCGATAATTTAAATTTAGAAAGCACAAAAGGAAGTATTGTTTTAAATGGAGTGGAAGCTAAGGCTAGTAGCATTAATATCGAGGCAAAAGATAATGTTATTTTAAATGCTGCAAAATCTAAAAATTCTTCTTCTAGCTCTTCTTTGGAAATTGCAGCAACTAACAAGCAAACCGCAGGATATCATGCAGTTGATGGTGGAACTGTGGGTGAAGGCATTGAAGGTTTTGCAAGTGCGTCGTATTCTAAATCAAACGAAACGCAATTTACCAATGCGAATTTAAATGCTAATAATATCAATATCAACACAGGTAAAGATTTTACACTCAATGGAGCCAATGTTAAAGCTTCTAATGATGCTATTTTAAATGTCGGAAATTTGGAAGTAAATTCTTTAGCTGATAGTCTTAATTCTCAAAAATATAGCGCTTTATTGAATGCATCAGGAACTGGAGGCTTATCAAGCAATCATCTTGTTACAGGAAGTGTTTCAGGCACTTTAGGTATAGGATATGCTAAAACAGATAAAACAACTGTTACAACTCAAAGTGGTATCAGTGCAGGAAATGAAATCAATGGCCATGTTAATGGAAATTTAAATTTGCAAGGGGGAATTTTAAATTCTGATAATCAAAAAGGAAATTTACTTGTTGATGGAAAAGTTACAAATTCTGAAGTAAGTGTCTATGAAAAAAGCGATGTGGCTACGATAAGATTAAGTGGCGGGACAAATCAAAGCTTTGGAGGAGTGGTTCATATAGATGATCATATTGACAAGACAGGCAGTGTAAATTCTGCAGCCAATATCAATATAAACAATAACAAAAATCATGGTATAAGTACAGATACTCAAAATACCACAGATACACAAGATCATTCTTGGGCAGGAGGTACTATAAATCTTAATTCTTCAATCTCTAAAATAAAAAATGGGATAAGCAAGGTTACTGGATCTGATTCTACTTCTAATCAACCATCAAACCAACCTTCTAAATCAGATGGACCTTATATCAATGAAAGCACACAAACTACAAGGTTATAGGTGAAATTTTTAAAAATTATTTTTTTGCTTATGAGTTTTATCTGCTTATTGCAAGCAGATGACTCTGCAAAAACGCTGAATTTACTAGATAAAAGACAACAACAATTACATATACAAAAAAATTTGATGAATTAGAAAAAAAGCAACAGCAAGAAAAGGATGTGTATTTAGAAAATCAAGATTCTGAAGATAAAATTTATATTTTCAAACAAATTCAATTTAAGAAAAACGATACGCTTACCATGCAAGCAAATAATATTTTAAAAAATACATTAATCAGCCTTTAAGTGTTAATGATATTTATAATATGATTAAAGAGCTTACAAATTTTATCGTTGCGAAGGGCTATTCAACTTCTAGTGTAACCATTGATGAGCTTGATCAAGAACGCGATATACTTTTTCTTGATTTAAAATATGGTTTTGTAGGAGAGGTGTATCTTAATGGGGATAATAATACAACAAGATTAGATTTTGGTATGCCTTTGAAAAAGGGTGATAAATTCAATATTTATGATTTAGATACAGGTATAGAAAATTTAAACAATGGCGCAAGAGATGTTAAAATCGCTGTTAAAGCGAGTGAAAATTATGGTTATTCTGATATATTTATCAATCTTAAATCAAAGCCACCTGATTTGATATTGGACTTTGATAATAGTGGCTATAAAGCTAAAGGAGAATATAAAGCTAGTGCCTATCTTTCTTTAAGTAATATTTTAAATCTTAACGACTCCATACGCTTTGGTTTTATCAAAGGATTGTTAAAAGATATGAGTCAAGAGCGAGAAAATGTTTATGTGGCAAATTATACCTTGCCCATACAGAGTTATCAATTGTCTTATTCTATGCAATATAGTGATAATATAAATATGATTGAGGGATATGATAATTCTTTTATAAAAAATACAGATACAAGCTTAAGACATAAAATCATGTTAAAAAAGATTTTACATTGCACAAGCAAGGATAAATTTTCAATTTATGCTAATTTAGGCATTAAAGATGATGTTAATGAGATTGATAATTTTCGTTTAGAGAGTTCAAGTGGTAGGTATTCAAGTATTGCTAGCGGGGTTGAGTATTCAACTCTGGCATTTGGTGGATTTTTGTTTTTAAATTTAGAATACGAAAAAGGAATTCCATTTTTGGGTTCTAAAAAAGATTCTAAAGATTCTTTATATAAAATCGAATTTAACAAAGTCAATTTTAATTTAAGCTATCAAAAAAGTTTTTATGCAAATGATGGCCTAGCATTTTTATATCAAAACAGCTTGGGTGCGAGTTATTCTAATGAACCCTTATTGTATGCTGATAAATTTTTAATCGGTGATGAATACACAGTTAGGGGATTTAAAGAAAGCTCTGCTGCTCTTGATTATGGAGCATATAGTAACAATACGATTTATTTGCAATTTCTAAATGCGCCTAAATATTTAAGAGCATTAAAGCCTTTTGTTGGATTGGATATGGGTTATGGTAGGGATTATCTTTTATCCAATAAAGATTTTTTAGCCGGTGTCGCCTTTGGTTTTAGATACAACTTAAATCATCTTTCTTTAAATTTAACAGCTTCTAAAGCCCTGCATAAATCTTCGAATATGCCAAGCGAAACGATTCCTATTTATCTCAGGGCTTCTGTATTTTTTTAAGTTTAAGAAATGAAAAATGGATTGATTTCTTTTTTATCCTCAAAAGCTATACTTTTATAGCTTTTATCTTTAAATCGAAGTTCATAGCTTTTGTTTGCTTCATGCTTGGTGTAAGTTAGAGCGATTTTTAAGGCGAGTTCTAAATCTTTTTCATCTGCATTTGCACTAAGTAAAGAGTAAGCTCCGATTAAATCTCCAAGTTCTATTACTTCATATTTAGGAGTTTTTAAACCTTTTAAAAGAGTATTTTCAAGTTCATTTCTACCTATGATCATTTTAGCTCCATTAGGTAGTCTTAAATGACGACCATATTTTAAAAGTTGCGCATCATTTACTTGCATATCTTTGTCAAATTCTATAAAATCTCGAATTTTTTTAGCAAAACTATCAAGAGTTAGCAAACAACCTCCACCTGGGCTTTCAAAGTCTTCTAAGCCAAATTTAGCTGCAAGTTCAAGTTGTCTTTTACGACTTCTTCCGCTAATGCCTTCAAGCTTTTCTCTATCCACCCAACCTTCTCTTTCAGGCTTGGTTAAAGGCAAATTTTTTGCGCACATAGGACGCAAGATTAAATCTTCTTCATCAAGAGCAAGTTTTTTAACCTTTGCCATCGCATCACTTCTTTGACTCATAGGGCGTTGTCCTAAAACTTCTCCTGTGATGATAAAACTTGCATTTTCTTCTTTTAACATAGCAAGAGCAGTTTTAAACATAAAAGCATGACAATCTATACAAGGATTAAAATGTTTGCCATAGCCATATTGTGGATTAAAAAGCACTTCTTGAAGATAGGAATTTCTTACATCTATCATTTCAAAATCTGCACCTACCATTGCCGCACGCTTTTTCATGATTTCGCTTTTATCACTTGTGCTTCCAAAACCTATGTTGATATTTAGAGCTTTAACTTCTATGCCTTGTGCAGTGATGAGTTTCATTGCAAGCATACTATCAAGCCCACCGCTAAAAAGAGCTAATGCTTTCATTGATTCCTTTCTGAGATTATAAAGTTTTTTAAGATTTTGTCGATTATAAAAGATATAATTTTAACTAAAAAATCTTTAAATTAAGGACTAGCAAGTGTTAAAAATAATTTTGGTTTTAAGCATTTTGAGTTCTTTTGCTTTTGCAAATTCTTGTGCTAACTACGAGCAAGAACTTAAAAAGTGTAATTCTTTAAAAAATTCACATGAGAGAAAAATGTGTCGTTTAGGTTTATTTGCAAAATGTAAAAAAGGATAAATAATGAAAATCGATACTTCTGCTAGTTTAACCCATTCTTTAACTAATAATGTTGATAAAAAAGAGCTTAGCGTATTAAAAAAAGAAGAGAAAGATAAAATTCCCGTGCAAGATCTTTCGAGTTTAAATAGCGATGGTGTTAAGGTTGTTTTTGAAAATAAGCAAGGTGAACTTATAGCTTTAAATTTAAGCGATGAAAATTATAGTAGTTTACAAAAAAATTTCGGTTCTTATACGAATTATGTTGCTAGAAATGATGGTAGTATAAGGCTTAATGGCGAAGCAAATCAATTTGTTTCAAATTGGTTTGAAAGTGTAAAAGATAATTTTGGTTCTTTAAATTCAAATTTAAATAATAAACAACAAAGTGTAAAATTAAATTTTAATACAAGTACCCTTCAACAAAGTATGCAAAATTTAGGCTTTAAAACAAGCGATGAAAAAATATCTGATGATGCAAATATAGAAGAAAAATTAAATTTTTTTATTGATAAAGATGTAAATAAAGATGGTAAAGTTGATGATAGTGATGTTAAAGAACCTAGCATGAGAGAAATTTTAAGCGACATTAAAGAAGCATCAGGTGGTGGAGCTAATGCTATGAAAACCATAGATCCGCAAAAAATCAATAAAAAAGATGATAAGGAAAATAATATCAAAGAAAAAGAAGACGAAGATTTGCTTCAAAAAGCTCAAGAAAAAGGTTTAAGTGCTTTAAGTGCTGATGAGCAAGCCAAACTTAAAGCAAGTAATCCACAAATTTTTGAAGAACTTCAAAATAAGTCTTTAGGGAATTTAGAGCAAAATTTAAAAAAAGATTTAATGGTGCAAATAAGTAACAATGAAGCCATATTTGTGAACAAAAGAGTGTAAAAATTTAAAAATAAATGAAATATTTATAGTATTTACTTTGGGTGTAGATTAAGCGCTCTTATTAGTTTTGTATCAGGTTTTTTAGCTTTTGTGATTAGTTTAAGTTATAGATTGTTTTAGAGTCAAAGCAAAGCTATTTAATTCTATTTTTCAAAAATTAGCAGAATTAAAAAACTAGAGCTAAGAAAAAAGATATATAAAAAGCTTGTGATTTGTGATTTGACAAAGTATTTTTCATCTATTTTTCTCTGTTATAATTTGGAAATTCTCATGCTCTTTAGCTTTTAATAAGTCAATGATTTGAACAAAGCTTTCAAATTTTGCATTCTTATCACTTTTTAATTCTACTATAGTTTTTTTATGAAGCGAAGAAATAGCATCGCTTAAGCCTTTTAAATCTGTAGTCTTATCGTCTAGATAGAAAATATTGTTTTCATCAATGCTAATGGATAATTTTTTTTCATCATTGTTAAGACTTAGAGCATTTTCGCTAACGGGTAGATTGATTTCAATTTTGCCATGAGCAATGAAAGTTGAAATACTAAGAATGATAGCAAGTAAAACAAGCATTATATCTATGAAAGGAACTATATTTAACCCTTCATTTTTAGGCAATTTAAGCATTTTTACTCACCTTATAAGCATTACTTAAAAGTGAAACCTTGCGAAGTAAGGCATTATAAGCCATTAAGGCAGGTATGGCGACTAAAAGTCCTAAAGCTGTAGCTTTAAGAGCTAAAGAAAGTCCTACGACTATGGATTTGACATCGATATTTCCCGCTATTCCCATTTCATAAAAAGTAATCATAATCCCTACAACAGTTCCTAAGAGTCCTATGTAGGGAGCGTTAGAATAAATAATATAAATGGTAGTTAAATTCTCGCTAATTGCATCATCAAATTGCTCTTGATTTTCATAATTTTTAAAATCTATTTTTCTAAAAAATAATACTCTTTCAATTACGCACCAAAAAGCTATAAATGCCATAACTCCTAAAATTATAAAGATAATTAAATCAATATAATCTTTTAAAAATTCCATATTTAACTCCATGATTTGATTAAATTTTGGCGATTATACTACAATAAAAATAAAATTATAATTAATATTAATTATCATAATTTTTTAAATAATCATATGGCTTAAAAATTTAGGTTATAATTTTTTAAATACTTTAACTCTTAAGGAAAAGCATGCAAGAAAATCATAATTTTATTTCTTTTGTTCTTCTTGATGAAGCCAAGTTTGATTTTTTGAAATTGAAAAAGATACTTGAAGATGATTTTGATATATGGATTGCTGATGAAAATTTTACTCAAGATGGAGTAATTTTTTCTTTTAAAAATATGATCGTTACTTTAAATTTGATTAAAAATCCTATACCCAACAACGAAGCAGAATATTATGCTAATTTTAATTTTATGTGGAAAGATGCTTTAGAGCAAACCCAAAAACATAAAGCACATCTTCTTGTATCCGTTTTAAGTCAGAGTGAATCAAAGCTAGATCAAGCTAAACTTTTTACTCAAATATCATCTGCGTGTTTGCAAGATGAGCATACTTTGGGATTTTATACAGGAGGAGTTGTTTTAGAGCCTAAGTTTTATATAGAAAATGCAAAAATGCTAGAAGATAATCGTTTGCCTATTTATAATTGGATTTATGTAAGCGTTTATCCAGGTGATAATGGCAATAATGCCTACACCTATGGTCTTAGAAATTTCGATAAATTAGAGCTTGAGGTTTGTGATGCAAATATAGAAGAAAAAGAGCTTTTCTTCACTTTGTATGACATTATTTTGCATATTTTAACTTATGATCTAAGTTTAAAAGATGATGATACTTTAAAATTTGAAGATGGTAGAATACTTTCTTTTAAGAAAAGTCAAGGCATAGGTGTTGAAAATGAGAGTTTAAAAATTATTTTTTAGTTTCACATTCACTTCACAAAGATAAGTTAAACTTCTCTCAACCAAAACACAAACAAAAAGGAGAAAAAATGAAATTAAAATTAGGTTTAGCGGCTTTATTGGGTGCTACGGTGCTTTTTGCTAGAGATATAATTGTTCCTGCGAGTGAACTTCCAAGAAATGCACAAGATTTTATATCTAAGAATTTTAAAACTGCACAAATTGCTTTAGTAAAAAAAGATATAGATTCTTATGATGTGACTTTAAATGATGGAACAGAAATTGACTTTATTATCACTGGAGAGTGGAAAGATGTAGATGGAAAATACAAAGCTCTGCCAAATAGCATTTTGCCAAATATTATGCCAAAAATCAGTGCTTCATCAAACGCTCAAATCATAGAAGTAAGCAGAGAAATCAACGGATATAAATTTGAATTAAGCAATCAATTAAAAATTTATACTGATGCACAGGGTAATATCTTAGGACAAAAATTTGATTATTAATTCTAAAAGCATGTAAATTTGGAGACTTTATGTTTCCAAGATGGTTTTTTATATAAAAAACCATCTTCAAAACTTACTTAAATTAAATCTTAAAATATAATTTTAATAAGACTAATATTTTACAAAATGTTACATAAATTAAAGAAAAATGCTAGAAATTTAGATTTTTTACCCAGTAAGTGTGTTAAAATAAGCTTAATTTTGCGATATCAAATTTTAAGGAAAATGTATGAATACTCCTAAGTGGACTCGTTATGACACGAGATGGGTTTTATCTCTTTTTGGAACCGCTGTGGGTGCGGGGATTTTATTTTTACCTATTAAGGCGGGTGTTGGTGGTTTTTGGCCAGTTGTTGTGATGACTTTGATTATTTTTCCAATGGTGTATTTAAGCCATAGAGCCTTAAGTCGTTTTGTATGTCAAGCAAATGGTAATGATAAAGACATTACCCATGCGGCTGAAGAGTATTTTGGTAGAAAAGTAAGTATTTTTATTTCTGTGCTTTATTTCTTTGCAATTTTTCCAATTTGTTTAGCGTATTGTGTGGGTATAACCAATACTTTTGAAAGTTTTATCTACCATCAATTTTTACCCCTTTTAAATTCAGAGGGTGTATTTGCAGATATTATTCGTGCCATGTATGAGGTAAGCACAGGTGATAAAGAAAAAGTTGTAGCGAGTTTATTTCCTTTTTATCGTTTGCTTTTAGCTTTTATTTTGGTAAGTATTTTTATGCTTATTATGCTTTTTAGCGAAGAGTTAATCACTAAAGTATGTGAATGGCTTGTGTATCCTTTATGTGCTATTTTATTTTTATTTTCTTTATATCTTATCCCACAATGGTCATTTGAAAGTTTTAGTGCTATTCCTGGAACAAAAGAATTTATTACTATAGTATGGCTAACTTTACCGGTTTTAGTGTTTTCATTTAATCACTCACCAGCAATTTCAACTTTTTCTCTAAGCGTAAAAAGAGAATATCCTGAAAATTCAGTACAAAAAGCAAATCAAATTTTGTTTAGAACCTCTGTCATGTTGCTTGCTTTTGTTATGTTTTTTGTGGTATCTTGCGTGCTTTCTTTAACTCCAGCTGAACTTGCTGAAGCAAGAGCACAAAACATACCGGTGCTTTCTTATTTTGCTAATAAGCTTGATAATCCATTTATTTCTTATGGTGGTCCATTAATCGCATTTTTGGCAATTTCTAGTTCATTCTTTGGACATTATTTTGGCGCTAGAGAAGGTGCTTATGGTATAGTTAGAAAATGCTGCAAATTAGCAGGTAATGAAAATCCTGATTTGAAAAAAATCGCAGTTTATTCTACTTTAGTAATGTATATTGTTATGTTAATTACTGCTTATATCAATCCTAGTATTTTAGGTTTTATTGAAAGTTTGGGCGGTCCAATTATCGCAGCAATCTTATTTTTAATGCCAATTATTGCAATTTATACGGTTTCAAAAATGAAAAAATTCCAAAATAAAGCTTTAGATGCTTTTGTTTTTATTACAGGTGTTTTAACAATCATCACTGTAATTTATACTTTTTAAGGTGTGGTGAATGAGTAATTTAAATATTTTTAAAATAGGTGTAGGTCCTTCATCATCACATACTTTAGGACCTATGCTTGCAGGAAATTTATTTTGTAAAAAAATTGCTAAAAAATTAGAAAAAATTGAAAGAATTCAAATCATTCTTTATGGCTCTTTGTCTTTAACAGGCAAAGGACACTTGAGTGATAAGGCTGTGATTTGGGGGTTAAATGGCTTAGAAGCTAAAAATTTAAGTGCGGCAATACAAGATGAAGTAAATAAAAATGCTATTGAAAATGCTCAAATTGATTTTTGTGGCGAGAAAAAACTTAGTTTTAATTATGAAAAAGATTTGATATTTTCTAAAGATTTTTTACCTTTACATGAGAATGGTATGAAAATTAAAGCTTATGATTGTAAAGGTGGGTTAGTTGATGAGGAAACTTATTATTCTGTAGGTGGAGGCTTTGTTTTAACAGCTGCGGAATTAGAAAAAAAAGGTAAAAATTCTAACCAAAATAAAAAGAAAAAACTAGATATAGAGCTTAATAACGCTAAAGAAGCTTTAGAGCTTTGCGATAAAAGAGATTGGGATTTGGCAGAGCTTTCTTATCGTTATGAATTGCAATTTCACACTAAAGAGGAAATTCGTGCTTATTGTCTTGAAATTTGGGAAGTGATGCAAGAAGTGTATTATAATGGTACGCACCCGAATGAAGATTATTTGCCTGGAAAACTTCATTTAAAGCGTAGAGCTAAAGGACTTAAAGAAAGAGTAGCGATGACTACTGATCCTATGGGGATTATTGATTTTATCTCTTTGTATGCTATTGCGATTGCTGAAGAAAATGCTAGCGGAGCAAAAGTCGTAACCGCACCAACAAATGGAGCATGTGCTGTTATCCCTGCTGTCATGCTTTATCTTAAAAACCATACCATAGGTTTTAGTGATGAAAAGGCAATTGAATTTTTATTAGTAGCTATGCTTATAGGTTCTTTTTATAAGAAAAATGCAAGTATTAGTGGAGCAGAAGCAGGTTGTCAAGCAGAAATTGGTAGTGCTAGTTCTATGGCAGCTGCGGCTATGGCCACAGTTTTAGGAGCCAATGCTTTTAAGGCTTGCAACGCTGCTGAAATGGCAATGGAGCATCATCTAGGACTTACTTGTGATCCTGTAGGGGGCTTGGTTCAAATTCCATGCATTGAAAGAAATGCTTTTGGGGCGATAAAAGCTATCAGTGCAGCTAGAATGGCAATGACACGCAAATCTATTCCTATAGTCAGCCTTGATGAGGTGATAGAAACCATGTATGAAACTGGTAAGGATATGAATTACAAATACAAAGAAACTTCTTTAGGCGGACTTGCTACAAATTTAAAAACAGTGTGCTAAGATTTTACTTTGCACACTTTTAAATAAATAAATTTTTATAAAATTTAAGGTATTTTTGTTTATTTTTTTGCGTATTTTTTCATTCTTTGGGTTAAAAATTCTTTCATTTCTTCTTTGCTAAAACTTTTTAAAATGCGAATTTGTTTAAAAAGTAAGCCAAGGTTGATGATACCCATAACCAAAAGCAACAAACAAATCATCAAAAAAACAAGATCAACAGCACCAAATTCATTGATGGCAGCCAAGCTTGCAAAAAATACACTCGCTAAAAATAAAAAAATTAAAAGCAAGACTTGTTTTAATTTTGCTTCAGCAAAATTATCACTATTTTGAGTAAAATTTCTAAAAAGTATGATTTTTTTGCCTAAATTTGAAATTAAAATTTCATCATTTTCTTTAAACAAATTTTCTTTCAAACTTTGATAAAAAAAGATTTCATTGTTTAAATTTAGCTCATCTTTGAAGCTTGCTAGCGTATAATCTTTATAAAAAAAAGATTTGATTTCGCTTTTCTTTTCTATTTTAAATAATCTTAAATCATTTCTTGCATAAAAAAATCCGCTAAAGCTCATAAATGCCATAAGTGTCACTCCCTAAAAAATTTCTATAAAGTGGCTTGAAATTCAAAGGCATTGTAACATTTTTTTCATCATTTAAACTTGAACTTTGAAAAATCAAAAACATATCCATCTCATCTTTGAATTTTTTTAGGAAATTTTCTCCACCCTCATACATTAAAAATTTAGCTTTATTAGGAATTTGAGTATAAATTTGACGATGAGGCACGCTAAATAAAGGAATGCTTTTGTCAAAATTTTCTAAATTTTGATGACTTAAAATACAAAGATTAGGCGCCTTGCCTTTACAAAGTCTTGCATCAAGTATGGGACGATCTTTTCTTATCGTTTCTCCTCCTAACACAAGCAAATCAATCACAGAACGAATTTTATGCGCATAAGTACGACTTAGCTCATTGCTTACGATTTTGCCAAAAGGCGAGCCATTCATAGAAAGAGCGAGTTTGAAAAGTTTAAATTGTCCTTTTTGCCATTTTAAAAAAGGTTTTAAAAGTTTTTTTCCCTCATCTTCAAGCACACCAAATTCAATCTCTACTCCTTGTTTTTTTAAAAACTCCGCACCTTTACTTGCAATCTCATTCTCATCTTTAACGCTGATGAAAATTTTTTTAAAACCTAGCTCGCTAAAGAGTTTTGCACAAGGAGGCGTTTTTCCTTGATGAGAGCAAGGCTCAAGTGTGACAAAAGCTATGCTATCTTTAAAAATACCTCTATGGTTTTTGCAAATAAACTCATGTAAGGCGTTTGCTTCTTTGGGCAATGAAATTTCAGGTCTTAAGCTTTTAAAAGCATGAGCTATGGCATTAAGTTCTGCATGAGCCAATCCAGCTTTTTCATGGGCTTTTATGGCTAAAATTTTTTCATTTTTGTCTAGTATAACGCAACCTACAGCAGGATTAGGGTAGGTTAAAAACTGATATTTCCAAGCTTCATTTAATGCTAAATTCATATAAAAATTTTTCATTTCATTCCTTTATATTATAGCTTTTATCTTAGCTCTAAGCTCTTCAGGAAAGTTAGCTCTATAAATAGCAGGGATTCTAGAATCAAGTTTGTGTTTGTTGTAAATAAATTCTAATCTTTCAGGACTATAGTATCTTGGTGCATTAGGATAGCCTTGAGGAGGAGTTAAAGCTGCGAGTTTGGCATGTAAATAAAGCTCTTCTAAATAAATTTCTACATCTGCTTCACTCCAGTGATTGGGTAAATCATAACTATAACTTCTTACAGAACCTTCTTTATAAGCATCTATTTCTTGGTCAAATTCCCATCTACTTTCAGGAGTAGAATCCACATCTCTTGGATCTTTATATTTACCCTTATCGATTCCATTTAGCATTGCCGTCACTACTCTATTATTAATATCGTAAATGAAATCATATTCATTTGGATCTATAATCCATTCTGTAGAGATTAACTCATCTAAAAAAGGAAGCATTCCGTATTTGTCATAAGGAGGATTTTTAGCAAAGTCTTTCATGAGTTGTCTTTTTAAAGGGTTTTCATGTATTCCATATAAAGGACGATACAATCCTTCTAAACATTTTTCATCTCCTAATTGCACTCCAAGCCAAAGAGCTTGAAAGGCTCTTGATTTTAAACCAGAATCACTAAGATATACAGCTGCTTCATAAAAAGCCTTTTTATTGCCCAATATACCTAAGCAAAGTTGATATTCTCCTGCAATTAAATCAGAATATATAGTATTTGCCTTAGCACCAAAAGCTCCATAAGCTCCATGTTCAAAAGCATTTTTATAAAGCTCTTCACTGCTATCTTTAAGCTGAGCAAAATAAAATCTATCATCAAATACTGTATCTTCTATTTTACGAGAATAAACATATAAACCCCAATAAGCATCCCCTAAGTCATACTTTTCTATAAGTTCTTCATAAATCCTTATGCTTCTATAATTAGCATTTAAAAATTCATTGATTAGTTTATCCAACAAAGCTTCATTGTTTTCATCTTGGTCTAATTTACCTATAATGGCTCTAAAATAATCTTTTGAATATCCAAGTTCTGCTAAAGCAAGTCCTGCTTTATAATCTTTACCCTCTTCATAAGCATAGCTTAAATTCTTAATGGCTTTTTGAAAAAGATCATATCCTTTATAATCTAGTCTCTTAGCTTCTTTATAATCTTTCATACCTTCTTTATAAGCATTTATAAATCTTTTTTCTTTAGGTCTTTTAGGTCTTATTAAAGCACTATCTTTTAAATCTATGGGAGTACATACTAAGCCACTTCTTTTTACTAAATAATTATACCTTCCTTCTCCATCTAAAGAATTATAATAAGCTTTTTCTGCTTTGGTCCAAGGAGCTAAGCTTCCTTTAACAGGATCTTTTAAATAGATCTTTTGCCAATCTTTAAATTCAAGCAAAGTGGATTTCTCTCCTGTGTGAAACTCTGGATCTAAATATTTAGGCTCATAAAATTTTTTATAAGGGGAATTATCGACTATATTGACAGCTTCTAAAAGGGCTTTGGTGTATTCTTTGGTGTATTTGCCAGTGGGTTTTTCTCGTTGATTAAATAAAAATTCATTGGTTTTTGTATTGAGTTTTATACCTCCTCCATTAGGAGTATAGACCATTTTAATATCTTTATTGGTATCTTCATTGTTATTCATATCCTCTCCTTTGCAAGCATTTAAGCCAAAGATTATTGATATGAGCAAAATAATTTTAAACATGCCTTTTCCTTAATGATATATAATTAAGAAATTGTAGCTTTTTTATAGTGAAAAAAACTTAAAAATTTTATATGATATTAATTTAAGTCAGGAATTAAAATTTATTGCATTTGTGAACTCTTTTTTGAGGTGTTCCTTTATAACAAATTTCAACCTTGCCTTTAACTCCTCTTGTTTTTCTGATGAGTTTTGCCATAGTTTTGGCATATTTTTTATAGTTTTGATTGTTAAGATATTTTTGAGTTGAGAAATTTAAACCCATGCCTTTTGCCCATGCTTCAAATTCTATCTTTTCTACTTTGTTTTTAAAATGTTCTTTGATAACTTTTACTTCGGGTTGGATTTTATCACTTGGCAGTTCATTTGCCTCGGCAAATATAAAAAAAGATGAAAGTATAGATGAGATTAAGATGAATTTTTTCATAAATTGATTTCCTTATTTTTTAGATCAAATCAATTTATCATAACAGAGTTTGTTAAACTAATGAAAATTTCAAAGTGGCCGGGAGAAAGGGATTCGAACCCCTGGAGGTGTGACCCTCAACGGTTTTCAAGACCGCCGCTTTCGACCACTCAGCCATCTCCCGAATTGAAGTTGTAAAAATTAATTGCCTTTTTTGGAGGCGACATCCGGATTCGAACCGGAGATCAAGGCTTTGCAGGCCCATGCCTTACCGCTTGGCTATGTCGCCCTGATAATTTTTAGAAAAAGTGGTGCCCGAGGCCGGACTTGAACCGGCACGGAAGAAAAATTCCGAGGGATTTTAAGTCCCTTGTGTCTACCAATTCCACCACCCGGGCGGGTGATAATGGAGCGGGAAACGAGATTCGAACTCGCGACCCCAACCTTGGCAAGGTTGTGCTCTACCCCTGAGCTATTCCCGCGTAAAGCTAAAGATGAAATTCTAGCAAAATAAACTTAAAATGAGTTTATTTTGCTTTGATTATTTGCAAATAAATAAAGCAGTACCGCTAATGCTTTGTTCTTCATCCTTTACTATAGGCAATGAAAGCTCCATATTATCAGCGCTTTTCATACTATTTAAAGCCCTTGGATAAAAATTTGGAATTGATTCAATATTTAGATTTTTTAATATACAAGTTTTGTTAAGATCTAAAGAATAAATTTTTTCATAAGAATAAGCTTTTTTTAGAAGTTCGCTATAAAGTTTTTCTTTATTGTCTTTTAGGGTTTGTTTGGAGAATTTAGGCTCTAAGGCAGGTGTAGAAATACCTATAAATTCACTTTTTGCAATGATGGAGTTTAAATCATTTAAAAGTTTGTTAAAATTTTCTAGTTTATCTGCTGTAAACTCACATTCTAAATTTGCATGAAGTCTTTGTCCTTTAGGGGTTTGAACTCCATCTTTATAAGAAAAATTAGGTTCAAGTGAAAAACTTCCGCCACTGCAAAAATTTTCTTTTTTAGAGCGTTCTAAAATTTGATTAAAAGTGTTAGAAATTTGAATTTTATCTTCATTGCTTAAAAAGGTTTGAGTGCTTAAATTTTCATTTGCCCAAAAGTTGATATTTGCATGAAAAATATCGGGTTTAGCTTCCATACTTGTTTCTATACTTCTTGAGAAATTTAAAGTTTGAGTAGTTTTGTTTTTATTTAAAAACTCTACATTAAAAATCACTCCAGCTACAAAAAGTACCAAACATAAAAATCCTATCCCTAAACCTTTAAAAAATGCTAACATTTCTTCATCCTTTAATAAAAATTAAATAATTTTAACAAAATAAATATAAAAATTAATACCCTTTTTTGAAAAATTCTAAAGGAAATTTACATTTTTTACATTTAAATTTTGCACCTTCATTTTGTATTTTTTTATGAATTCCAGAAGGTACATCATGAATTTGCCCTATGCACTCGCAAGCGTAAAAATAAATTACAGCCTCATCTTCATCATCTTTAATTTCTTCAAAAGTGATATCAGCTCCATTTTCAGAGCTTAAAGAACCTAATCTCCATTGTTCTACTCTCATATCTTCATAAAGTATGTGTTCTAAAAGCCATTTTTTACCATGATATAAAGTTTTTCTCTTAGGTCGTTGGTGGTTTTTATGTTTTGAATGATTTTTATCATGGATTGGATGATTTCTTTATGAATTTGGCGATGCCTTTCAAAGTCTGGATAACGAATGAATTGCATATATTTTTCTTCATCATCAAAATGGTATTTCATATAGTTGAAAAAATCTGTAAGCAAAGCTTTAATTTCATCTCTATGAACGGGTTTATCAAATATATGTTCAACTTTGGCTGCAAGTTCAAACAGCTTTTTGTGTTGGTTGTCTATTCTGCCATTATGAACGCTATAGATTTTATCCCATTTTGGAAGCAAGCTTTATCCCTTATAAGTTTTTTCTTGGCTTCTAATAAAAAATAAAAGCTCTTGACATTTTTTACATCTCATAACCTTGCCTTCATTGGTAATACTTTCATGCTCTTTAAAGCTTAACCTATGATCTATCTTGCAAGGACAAGAATAGATAAATTCGAAATTTTCCTCCTGTGTTAGGGTTTGTTTTGGTGGCAAATCGTTTAACTCAAGTGCTTTATTTTCATCTTTTTTTAAATTCTCATTTACCCAAGCAATAATCATAACATCATGGCTTAAAATATGCCTAGAAAGCCATTTTGACATGATAGAGTATAGTTTTTCTTTTAAATCATTTGTAGATTTTATATTTTGTATCAATTGAAACATTTCATGTATGATATTTTTATGCATTTGTTTGTGCTCGTAAAGGCGTGGATATTGAATTTCTTGCATAAATTCTTCCTCATCATGAAAATGTTCTTTCATATAAGCAAAGAGTTCGGTTAAAATTTCTTTTAATTCATCGCGCTTAACAAATTTAAAAACCGCATTTTCAACTTGTGCTGCAGGTTCGAAGAGTCTTTGGTGTTGGGTATCGATTTTTTGATGGTTGATATTATAGCGTTCATCCCAAAGGGGAATTAGCTTATGATGATCCATTGATTTAACCCTTTAAATGCGTTTAAAAATACTGATTTAAATAATTATAACAAAGAATATAATTTTGAAAATTAAAAATGTATTTTAAATATTTTATTCTAAATTAAAGCTTTGAAAATAACTATATTTCCTTACTTTTTTATTTTTTATTTGAATTTATATTTAAGTTGTGTTTATTTTTGCATTTTTATTATTTGTAGCTTTGTATTGTATGTAAAATGGGATTTTTATATAAATTGATAAAATGATTTTTGATTTTAATTATTAAAATATCACTATAATACATTATAAATTTTTATGCAATTTTTGTTATACTCTAACCCATGCAAAAACAAATGATTCAAAATTTACAAGATAAATTACTTCTTTGGTATGATAAAAATGGACGCAAAAATTTGCCGTGGCGCAATTTAGAAAGTAAAGATTGTGATGAAAGATTAAAAGATATTGATAGAGCTTATGGAGTTTATATCAGTGAAATTATGCTCCAGCAAACTCAGGTAAAATCAGTTTTAGAGAAGTTTTATTTTCCTTTTTTGCAAAAATTTCCTACCTTACAAAGTTTAGCTAAGGCAAACGAAGATGAGCTTTTAAAGGCTTGGCAGGGGCTTGGGTATTACACTCGTGCTAGAAATTTAAAAAAAGCAGCTTTAGAGTGTGTGGATAAATTTGAAGGCAAATTACCCAAAAAACTTGATGAATTAAAAAATTTAAGTGGTATAGGAACTTATACCGCAGGAGCCATTGCTTGTTTTGCTTATGATCAAAAAGTTTCTTTTGTAGATGGCAATATACGCCGTGTGCTTTCACGCCTTTTTGCCTTGGAAAATCCGAAAATGAGTGAGCTTGAAAGAAAGGCTAAGGAGCTTTTAAATTTGGCAGATGCTTTTAATCACAACCAAGCCTTACTTGATATAGGTGCTTTAATATGTGTGAGTAAAAATGCAAAATGTGGAATTTGCCCCTTGTATGATTTTTGCCAAGGAAAATTCAATACAGAGCTTTATCCTGGAATTAAAAAAACATCTTATGAGAATGCAAACTTAAGTCTTTTTGTATTTGAATGGGATAAAAAATTTGCTATACAAAAAAGTCAAGATAAGCTTTATAAGGGTATGTATAATTTTCCTTTTTTTAAGAAAGAGGAAGGCGAAATTTTTAAAAATATGAAATTGTTAGGAGAGTTTAAACATCATTATACAAAGTATAAATTAAATATTAAAGTTTATCATCAAATTTTAAAAGAGGAAAATAAAAATTATCAATTTAAAAGCTTAAAAGAATTAGAAAGTACCGCACTTTCGATACTTTCTTTAAAGGCTTTAAGATTAATTAAGCTCTGATTTTTTAGGCAGGCACAAAGTTGCTATAAACATAAGCAGAGTAAGCACGGCGATATAAACAAAAAAGCCATTTTCTATTCCTGCATTTTTAAATTGTAAAGCCACCCAAGGTGCAGATCCTCCAAAGATGGCATTAGATATCGCATAACCCAAGCCTGTGCCTAAGGCTCTTACATGTTCAGGGAAAAGTTTGGCTTTAAAAATTCCAGCCACTGAAGTATAAAAACTTAGAATAATAAATAAAAGCACCACTAAGATAAACACTAAAGAAGCATTGCTTTGAGCATTGCTTGATATAAGATTGAAAATAGGATAAATTCCTACAAAAGCTAAGATACAAAAGATGATTAAGGATCGCTTATGTCCTATCTTATCGCCGATATATCCAAAAAGCGGTTGTATAATCATAAGTATAAATAAAGCACCTAAAAAGAGATTATTAACCAGTGTTTTATCCATACCTGAATTTTCCATAAAAGTTTTGGTATAGGTAGTGATAGTATAAAATGCCAAAGATCCACCTGCAGTGATACCAAGTACCATTAAAAATTGTTTCCAAGAGCTTGTAAATAAAGCTTTGAGTGTCCCTCTATCCTCATGTTTGTGAATTTGTGTCGCGCTTTCATTCATCACTTTGCGCACAAGAAGAGAGCCAAGGGCTAAAATTCCACCCACAACAAAAAGTATTCTCCAAGCATAATCTTTCATTTCATCAATGCTAAAAAAGAAAAGCATTATACTAATACTAGCTACTGCTAAAAGCTGTCCGCCTATGAGGGTTACGTATTGGAAAGAAGAGTAAAAACCCCGCTTGCCTTCTGTGGCAAGTTCGGAAAGATAGGTCGCTGCTATGCCGTATTCCCCACCTACACTTAGTCCCTGTATGAGTCTTGCAAGTAAAAGCAAGATAATAGCAAAATCCCCCACCACATCTTTACTAGGTAAAGCTGCTATCATAAAAGAGCCTAAAGCCATTAAAACCACAGATACAACCATGGATTTTTTACGACCCACTTTATCAGCTAAAGAACCAAAAAGCCAAGAGCCTATAGGACGCATAAAAAAGCCCGCAGCAAAGACTCCAAAAGCATTGATTTGCTGCACGATAGGATTATCAGAGGTTGAAAAAGTATGAGCAAAATAAGTTGCTGTAAAAGCATAAATATAAAAATCAAACCATTCTACCAAATTTCCGCTACTTGCAGCTACAATAGAACGGATTTTTTTCGCTCGAGTAAGTTCTTGCATAAAATTTCCTTCATTTTAAAGTTTTAATTTTTTCAAGTATAATGTGGATTTTATTTAAAAGTTTTGAAAATATATAAAATAATTAAAAAATATATAAAAATATGTATAAAATGTTACTTATTTTAATCTATTTTTTAAAATATTGCTAAAAAATACTCTTGGATACATAATGAAATTTAAAAAATTATACATAGAATTAAGCGATATTTGCGGTTTAAAATGTGATTTTTGTCCCTCAAAAAAAGCCTTGCGTGGAGTGATGAGTGTAGAAAATTTTTCCAAACTTGCAAGGCAAATTTGGGATAAAAGCGAAATTTTTACCTTTCATCTTTTGGGAGATCCTTTGCTTTTAAATAATTTAGAAGAATATCTACAAATTGCTAAAAATCATCAAATGAAATTAGAAATTACCACAAGTGGTTTTTATTTTAGTCCTAAAAATTCTAAATTGTTATTAAAATACGACAATATCCATCAAATCAATATCTCTTTAATGGCCTTTTTAAGTCAAAGCAAACTTTCTTTAGAGCAATATTTTAAGCCTATTTTAGAGTTTTGCAAAGAGCATTTAGAGTATAAAAAATCAAGCTTTATCAATCTTAGACTTTGGAATTTAGATACTAACTTTAAAGCCCCTAGCGAAAATTTGCCCATTTATGAATTTTTAAGTAAAGAATTTGGGGTTCGAATTCTTACACACTTGGCTAAAAATCGTCTTCAAAGGCATATTTTGCTTCATCAAAACAAGCTTTTTAAATGGCCAAGTTTAAAAGATAAGCCCCTTTATACTCAAGGAAAATGCCATGCTTTAAAAGAGCAAATAGGCATTTTAAGTGATGGCACGCTCGTGCCTTGTTGTTTGGATACTAAAGGCGATATATCTTTGGGTAATGTTTTTAATGCTGAATTTAAGAGCCTTCTTGAGTCCAAACGCATTCAAGAAATCAAAAAGGCCTTTGAAGAAAATAAGCGTATAGAAAAGCTTTGTCAAAGCTGTGAATTTTTTAAAACAAGATTGAGCGATTAAAAATTTTGATTTTCTAATCTTGTTTTAAATTCTTTAATTCTATCTATGATTTTTGGGCTTAAGCGTAACAATATATGAGTGTTTTCATTGTGATAAATTTGTCCCATTTGAGCTGCCTTTGTATTTTTTAACAAAGCATTAGCATTTAAAATGTTGCCATCTGCATTAATGCCTAAGATCAACAAATCAGGATTTTGTTTTAGGATGTATTCTGCTGAGATTATAGGGCGTGCTATTTCACTTTGAGGACTTAGGTTTTTAATGCCTATGAGTCTTAATATATCCGCTATTAAAGAATTATCATTAAAGGCCATGAGTGGATTACTAGAATAAAGGTAAATTCCGCTTTTATTTAAGGGATTTTTTTGCAATTCTTGTAATCCTTGTTCAAATTCTTCTAAAAGTTTTTTGCCTTGCTCTTCTTTGTCTGTGAGTTTTGCAAGAATTTGGATATTGCTTTTGATTTCATCAAGGCGTTGGGCTTTTAAATTGATACTTTTGATTCCAAAGTTTTTAAGCCCTTCTTCTAAATTTAAAGAATACGAGCTTAATATCACTAAGCTTGGCTTTAGGGCAACTATTTTTTCAAGAGAAGGGTGTGAAAAAGTTCCTACGCTAGTTATTTTTGAAGTTTTTTCTTCAGGGTAGATATTTGAGTGTTGCAAATTTGCAATACCTACGATTTGATCTTGTGCATTTAGCATAAAAAGTGTTTCTATACTTGCAGGATCAAGCACTACAATGCGTTCTTTGGCATTAAGTAGGGTTAAAAATAAACTCATAATGATTAAAATTTTTTTCATATTTTTTCCTTTAAGGCTAAGATATAAGGTTTTAAGTCTTTATAGACAATCTCGCAATTTAAATTATAAATTTCTTTTAGAATTTCTTTGGTAAAAAGCTCTTTTGTACTTCCAAAATACTTTATTTCTCCTTCTTTTAAAAACAATACCTTATCACAAAACATAGAGGCTAAATTTAAATCATGCAAAATCGCTACAACTGCGATATTGTTCTGCTTTATCAATCTTTCGCAAAGGCTTAAAAGCTCGATAGCATGGTTTAAATCAAGTGCTGAAGTGGGTTCATCTAAAAAAAGAATTTTGGGTTTTTTAAGCAAGGCTCTTGCTAAAAGCACTCTTTGAAATTCTCCACCACTTAAAGAAAGCATATTTCTTTCTAAAAAGTTTTCCAATTTTAAAGTTTTTGCAAATTTTTCAACTTCTAAAATATCTTCTTTAGAATAATCACAAAAAGCATGTTTTAAATTTGTAAATTTGCTCATTAAAAGCACATCAATAACTTTTAAGGGCGTATTTAAACCCGAATTTTGAGGCACAAAACCGCAAAGTTGTGCAAATTCTTTAAGGGCAAAGTTTTTTATATTGGTATTAAAAAGCGATATTTCGCCCTTACTTATATTTAAATTTTTTAGTATAAGCTTTAAAAGTGTGCTTTTACCCGAGCCATTAGGCCCTAAAATACCTATAAAAGCTTTATTTTGAAGCTCTAAATTGATATTTTTTAACAATTCTTTTTTATGATAGCTAAAACTTAAATTTTGTATCTTTAATATCATAAAAATCTCCTAGCACTTAAAGCCAAATATAAAAATACAGGAGCTCCAAAGAATGCGGTTAAAACCCCTATAGGAATTTGCACAGGGGCTATTAGAGTCCTTGCTAGAGTATCACAAATGAGTAAAAAAAGCCCTCCAAAAGCGGTACAAAAAGGAATAACCAAAGCATTGTCATAATTTCTAAGCAAGAGTCTTACGGTATGAGGGATTATAAGTCCTACAAAGGCTATGAGTCCTGTAAAAGCTACCGCAAAAGAAACTGCCAAAGAAGAAACTATCAAAAGATTGATTTTTAATTTTTGGGCATCAACTCCTAAATTTCTTGCCTCATCATCCCCGCTTAAAATGATATTTAATTCATTTTTATGCGCGTAAAAATACATAAGACAAAAAATCAAAGGCAAAATCAAAATTCCTATACGAAACCAAGAAGCTGAACCTATATTTCCCATAAGCCAAGCAACTATTTTAAAAGAATCTTCCCCTATAAGATAGGTAAAAAACGAGGTAAAAGCTCCTAGAAAAGATGAGGCAGCAATGCCTATGATGAGTAAAGTAGCTATGGAAGCTTTTGAAGATACTTTAAAGATCGCTAATGAAAAAATAGCAGAACAAATAAAGCCTAAAATTCCATAATAATAATCAGGCAGTTTTAACAAATACGCTAAAACAGATCCAAAGGTTGCTGCTGAAGCTATACCTATGATATAAGGATCTGCTATGGGGTTTGAAAATACATTTTGCGTTACTGCTCCACTGCTAGCTAAAAGCATACCGATTAAAATAGCCATTATAATACGAGGCAAACGCCCATCGATGATGATTTGACGCAAAATTTCATTTTCACCAAAAGCATAGGAGAGAAGTTCTTTAGGGCTTAAATTTTCATCTCCTAAGCAAAGTGCGATGATACAGGTGATTATATAGGCTAAAAAAAGCCCTATAATCACTAGATTTTTAGAACGCATATTTAAATTCAACATAGTAATTTCTACCATTTCCGGCTAGATATTGATCATTTGTGCTGTCTTGATAAGTGTAATATTGCTTATCAAAAAGATTGCGAATGCCTGCTAGAATTTGTAAATTTCTATAATTATAATTTACACCAATATCAGTTAAAAAATAATCCTTAATCCAAGAATTTCTAGACATCTTTCCTGTATTTTCGTCAACAACCCCGCCATCTTTTGCTCTTGAAAAATAGCTTAGATCTATATAGCTTGATAAATTTTTATTCCAAGCGTATTCTACTCCGGCTGTGGCTTTGATTTTTGAAACATAAGGAATTCTAAGTCCGTCATTAACACCTTTAGAAATTTGAGCATCAAGATAGCTTAGGCTTTCTTTGAGGATTAAGCTATCATTGAATAAAAATTGATGAAGGTTTAATTCCGCTCCTAAACGACGCGTTTGGTCGATATTATAATATTTCCAAAATGCTCCTCCTGTGGAGTGTGGATTTCCAAGATAAGAAATTTCATCCTTGCTTAGAGTGTAAAATAAAGTCAAATTAAAGCCATAAAAATCCCACCAAAAATCATTAATCCCAAGTTCGAAAGTATCAAAAATTTCAGGATCTAAATTGGCAGTGTAATATTTTTGAGTTGCTTGATCTTTGTTAACAAGTTGTGCAGGAGTTGGAGAGATGAAACCTCTTTCGTATTTAGCATATATATTTCCAGTATCAGAATATTTGAAATTTGGAGTGATTTCAAAGGCAAAGTTATTGCTTGTATCATCAGCGTCAAAAAGCTCTGGATTACTTGGTCGTTGTGTACCGCCCATTATCATTTTACTTGTGTAACTTCTGTGGGTATCATAAAGACTGTATTCGTATCTTGCACCACCTGAAATACTAAAAATATCATTAAATTGATGAGAGTCTAGAGCAAAAACAGAATGGCTTTGTTTATTCATATCCATTAGAGTTGTCATGGTATGACTCATTTGAAATGTTGGAGTGTTTACATTATAATGAACTATGCTTGTTCTTTTGGCATCATGATTTGCAAACTCATAGCCAAAGATAAAATAAGAATCATCTTTGTAATTGATTTTATTTTTTAAATTTATACCCGTAAGCGTATCTTCAAAACCGCTACCGGTTTGATAAGCTATGGTGCCCATCATTGGAATTTCATCTTTTAGATATCTTATTTTTTGATTTTGCCAAAATGCTCCGAGTTGAATTTCGTATAAATCACTAAAATAATGATGATAATCTAAAGCAATTTCAGGTCTATTGATTTGAGTGATATTATCACCACTTCCTTTTTGGGTCGGATCACTTTGAATTTGTGCTTTTGTAAGATAGCCACTGCTTGTATTTTTGCTTTCAAAATAATTATAATTTAGGGATAAATCACTATTATCGCTAGTATTTAGATAGGCTTTTGTATTGACAAAATAGCCTTTTTCATTATAACCCTCTTGATAGCCATCGCGGTTAAAGCCTTGTATATCAAAACCAAATGTTAGATAATTATTGATTTTTTTAGCCCCATAAACGCCTAAATTTCCACCTAAATTTCCATGATCGTAACTACTGCCTTTAAGACTTAGAGCAAAAGCATCGGATTTTTCTTTTTTTGTAATGATATTAATCACACCCCCTCTAGTGCCACTTCCATAAAGCACAGAGCCTCCCCCTGGTATGATTTCTATGCGTTCTATATTGTTTAAATTGACACTTTCTAAAGGAGTTACGCCATGAGAATTATCAAGCACATTAATAGCATTTCCATTTACCATAACTTTCACAGCTATATTGGACTTGCTTCCTTGTCCACGCATATCGATATTGCGTCCTAGTCCAAAATTTACAAAACTAATGCCTGAAATTCTTTCTAAGGCTTGTTCTAAGGTATTAAATCCTCTTTTTTCTAAGTCTTTACCATCGATAACAATTACATTACGCAAGTTATTGTCTGCATCTTGTTCAAATCCTGTTGCACTTACAACAACTTTTTGCATTTGAATGGCTTTATCATTCAATTCTTGTGCATTGATACCAGTGCTTAGTAAAAATACTAGTAAAGATAGCTTTAAAACTCTTTTGCTTGGATTCAAATTTTTACTCCTTTTAAATAAAATAAATAATGATAATATATATCATAATATTTGAAGAGAAAATTTATCTTTTATAAGCTTAAATTAGAATAAATTTTTGAAAATTAAACGATTTTAATCTTTTTAAGTAATTTTTAATTTGATAATTGATACCATTTTTAACTTATATTTTGTTCTATAAATTTAAAGAAAGGATAAAGATAATGAGTTTTGAAAGTATTATTTCTCATATGAACGATCATCATCAATCCAATTTGATCGATCTTTGTAAAAAATTTGGGGCAGTGAAGGATCCTAAGGGAGTAAGATTGGTCGGAGTTGATTTTGAGGGCTTGGATATAGCTTATAATGATAAAGAAAATTTACGCATAGAATTTCCTAAAAAAGCAAACGAAGAAACCCTTAAAGATGCTATTATCGAACTTTGTATGAGTGCAAAGACTAAAAAAGATCTTAGCGGAGTGGCAAGAGAAGCAAAAGAGTTTATGTTGAGTTTTAATTCGGTTTCTTTAGCGACTTTAAGTGCAGATAAAGAGGTGGTTTGTTCTTATGCACCGTTTGTAAATACTCCATGGGGAAATTATATTTATATCAGTGAAGTAAGCGAGCATTTTAATAATATCAAAGAAAATCCAAACAATATAGAAATAATGTTTTTAGAGGATGAAAGCAAGGCAGCTTCTGTTATACTTCGTAAAAGATTGCGTTATAAGGTTAAGGCTAGTTTTATCGAGCGTGGGGAAGTGTTTGATAAAATTTATGATGAATTTGAAAAACAAACAGGCGGCGAAGGCGGAATAAAAACCATACGCAATATGCTTGATTTCCATCTTGTAAAACTTGAATTTCAAAAGGGTCGTTTTGTAAAAGGTTTTGGACAAGCTTATGATATAGAAAATGAAAATGTAACCCATGTTGGTGCAAATAGCAGCCCGCACAAATTCCCGCATAAACACTAATCATTAGTCTTGTTTTCAAGACTAATGAAACTATAAATTTTGCTCTTGTAATGATTCTGCTTGATAATGTGCTATCAAAGGTTCGATAACTTCATCAAAAAGCCCATCTTGTAAAATAGCATCTAAACGATATAGGGTAAGATTGATGCGATGGTCGCTGATACGATTTTGTGGAAAATTATAAGTGCGTACGCGCTCACTTCTATCGCCGCTTCCTACTTGGGATTTTCTTGCTTCGCTTTCTTGAGCCAAACGCTCGCTTTCTTGCATTTCGTAAAGTCTTGCTTTTAAGACTTTCATAGCACTTTCTTTATTTTTATGCTGGCTTTTTCCATCTTGATTGACTACAACTATACCTGTAGGAAGGTGAGTGATCCTCACAGCAGAATCTGTAGTATTTACACTTTGCCCCCCGTGTCCTGAAGAGCGCATAACATCTATTTTAAGATCATTGGGATTGATTTCTATCTCTATATCGTCTACTTCAGGCATAACCGCTATAGTTATAGCAGAAGTGTGTATGCGTCCTTGAGATTCGGTTTGTGGAACGCGTTGAACGCGATGTGTTCCACCCTCATATTTAAGTCTTGAGAAAGCTCCTGCACCTTTAACTAGCATGATAATTTCTTTAAAACCGCCCACACTTCCTTCGCTAGAACTAACGATTTCAAGTTTATAGCCACGATTTTCAGCATATCTTGTATAGGCTTTAACAAGATCGCCTACAAATAAAGAAGCTTCATCTCCGCCTGTTCCTGCACGAATTTCAAGAAAAATATTTCTTTCATCATTCGGATCTTTGGGTAATAGCAAAATTTTAAGCTCTTCTTCGAGTTTGGGTTTTAATTCTTCTAAATTTTTTAACTCTTCTTTTGCAAGTTCTCCAAGCTCAGCATCATTAAGCAAAGTTTTGTTTTCTTCTATGCTATCTAGAGTTTTTAGGTATTCTTTAGCTTTTAAGACGATGGGTTCTAAATTCTTTTGCTCTTTAGAAAGCGCAGTCATTTTACTGATATCACTGATGATATCAGAACTACTAAGAAGAGAATTTAACTCTTCAAAGCGTTTTAAAAAAGGATCTAGTTTACTAGCTAACATTAAAAATTATGAAAGATTATGCAATTTTATTTACTAGAAGAGCTAGGCGACTTACACGACGAGACGCTGTTTGTTTTTTAAGAAAGCCACGACTTACCATAGCGTGAATGCTTTTGTTTGCAATTTTTAAAGCTTCATTAGCAGCGTTTTTATCGTTTTTAGCAGCAGCTTCTCTTACGGCTTTAGTGATGTTTTTAAGTCTTGTTCTATAAAATCTATTTCTTTCTGTTTTTTTGATAGTTTGTCTTGCTCTTTTTTCAGCAGATTTGTGGTTTGCCATTTATTTTCCTTTTTTGAAATTAAAGACTAAATTATATAAGAATAAAATTTAAAAATATATTAATTTAAGCAAAATTTCAAAATAAATTTATCAAGCCTTTATCCCAAAAGACTAAATCAAATTTAAGCAAAAAACCATAAATCACTGCACTTAAAAGCCCTGCAAACAATCCTGCTAGCATATCATCTAGCATAACACCCAATCCACCTTTGGTTTTTTTATCGATTTTTCCTATGATAGAAGGCTTTGTGATATCAAAGATGCGAAAAAACACGAAGGCCATAAAAAAATTCAGTAAAGAATTAGCGCCGCTTGCAGCGATGGCACACGCTAGAAAAACTCCTGCAACTTCATCAATTACTATATGTTTATCATCGTGAATCCCTGTTTTTCTTTCATAATCATCAATCACTCTTATACTAGCAATAAAAATTAAAATGCTGAGTAAAAATAAGGTAGTGATTCCTAGATATTTTAATATAAAAAAAGCAGGAATTAAAGCTGCTAAAGTTCCAAAAGTCCCCGGTGCTTTTTTTGCACACCCTGAATAAAAAAAAGTTAAAAAAAGTTTTTGCATTGTTTCCTTTCAAACCATATAAGACATTTGATGAGTTTCTAAAAGCTTTTGATAAAATTCTTCATCGCTTTTGTATTCTAAAATTCCATCTGTTGCAAAAAGATCATTATAGATTTTTTGCAAATTCTTAAATCGATTAGGAAAAATAGAAGATAAGATAATACTTGAAACTTCTTTTCGCATAAAAACAGCAGGAGGCACAATACCTGCTCTTAACAATTCTTTTAAGGATTGAGAATTATAATGTAAATGATGATGGCATCCATGAGGGCAAGATCGAGTACTTACTATCATACGACATGCATCGCAAAATACAAATTCAGGCAAAACAATCACTTCTATATCATAATCTTTAGAAAAATCATCCAGTATGGTTTTAGGCTGATTATCATCATAAAACATTCCAAGTCCTGTGTGATTTTGCCCTACGACAAGTTTGGTACATCCAAGACTCTTAGCCAAAATGCTTTCTAAGCTAGGATTTAAATGAGCATGGAAAAGATTGATATCTTTAAGTGGGAAGATAAAAATTCTATCCGGTGGCAAATAATTTTGAATAAATTTTTTCAAATAATTTTGCTTCAAATCAAAATCAAAGCCATTGGCATCAAAAGATTCTACAAGAAAAACAACAACCAAATCCGCCTTATCTATAGTCCAGCGAAACATTCTTTCATGCGCTCTATGCAAAGGATCAAAGCTTGAAACTATAGCGGTAATTTTATGAGCATTAAGATTTTCTTTGGTTTTATGAAATTCTTCTTTGATTTTTTGGATTGTGGAATTATAAATTTCTATCTCTCCACCGATACAAATTTCACCCATATCATCTAAAGAGCAGGTGTGTGGGCTAAAGATATTGGAAAAATTTTTATCATTTTTAAATTTACTTTTAAGCGTGATATTTCCTACTATTTCATCATCAAGAATGAGGTCGATTTTACTTCCTATGCGAATATCTTTAATAAATTCTTCTGAAACTTTTGGAGCAAAGGATAGAGGATAAGGAAAGCTTTCGTTGTTGGATTTGCCCGTTTTAAAAATTTGTTTTGTCTCATGTTCATCCATTAAATGAGTACAACTGCCAAGCAAACCCTCTTTGATAAGAGAAAGAATGCCTAGTTCGTTTTTGTCTATGATAATGCTTTTATTTTTTTTTGCTGATTTCATATTTTTTCCTTTTCTCCCATAAAGACTTACGAGAAATTCCTAATTTCTTTGAAAGATCTGTATCAGGAAAGACATTTTGATAATTTAAAATAATATATTTAACATATTCATCTATGGTTAAAATTTGATTACTATCGATATTTTTTTCATTATCACTAAGATTGATGCACGGAAGCTCTAAATCTTCTATATTTGAATTAGTATGTAAAATAACTGATTTGTTTTTGATAAATTCAAGCAATTTTTCACGCTCTAGTGGTTTTAAAACTTGAAAATTACTCAAGAATAAAAGATTGTTTTCCGTTGGAAGTTTCATCGCTTTTTCTACTGAATTACTCACAGATAGATCAACATAAGAAAGGGTGATATCGTATTCGTTGATATAATTAAATACAAAGGCATCAGCTGAGCTTTGTTTGTTGGATTTTAAAACAACAGGAAGTTTTAGTTTTTTATAGTTGTATTCTGGAATTTTAACTGTTTGAAGTCTTGATTTAATATAGCTTTTATAAGCTTTATTAAGAATGGAGAGCTTTTTAAAATCTTGATAATGTTTGATTTTTCGTATCAATTCTTCTATCATAAAAGGTTTTTGTATATAATCGCACGCACCAAGTTTTAAAGGATTTGAAACTGTGTCTGTGCTGATATAAGAAATAAGTAAAATAATAATGCTATGTTTAAATTCCGTAACCGCTTTTAAAAAATTACTAGTATTAGTAGAAAGTAAAACAATATCATAATATTTTTCAGGGTTACGCTCATCAAAAGAATTGATAATTTCGCAACTATAACCCACATCACTAAGCTTAATACTTATGCTTTGAGCTAGATAAATTTCATTTTCTATAATTAAAACTTTCATATTTTCGTCCAATCAAAATATTTTAAATTTGCGCTTGCTAAAACAGCCATACCTTCTTTACGCCCTATAAAACCTAGCTTTTCAGTAGTGGTAGCTTTGATATTTACTCTAAATTCATCGACATTAAGAGTATTTGCTATATTTTGAGCTATGGCTTCTTTAAAATCTTTAAGTTTTGGAGTTTGTGCCATCACGCAAATATCTATATTGACAAGTTCAAAGCCAAACTCCTTAACTCTTTTATATGCTTCTTTTAAAAGATTCATAGAATTTGCATTTTTAAATTTTTCATCCGTATCAGGAAAAAGTTCGCCTATATCTCCTAGACAGGCAGCACCCAAAATCGCATCGGTTAAAGAGTGAGCTAAAACATCTCCATCACTGTGTGCTTTTAAGCCCATAGTAGGATGAATTTCAACTCCACCTAAAAGCAAGGGGCGTTCTTCTCCAAATTCATGAACATCAAAACCATTTCCGCAAAAGATTTCATTACTTGGTCGAGGTAAATCAAGCTTTTTAAGATCTTCTTTAAAGGTTATTTTTCTAGTATTTTCCTCACCCTCAACAAACCAAATTTTTCCACCCACTGCAGATATAGCTGTGCTATCATCTGTGAAATCTAAATTTTGATTTAAGGCTTGTTTGAGTAAGCGAGTGCGTGAAATTTGAGGAGTTTGAATGAGTTTGATTTTTTCTCTTTGCAAGGCTTCATTTTCAAAAAGCGTGGTATCTGCGACTTTTAAAGCCGGAGTGATACAATCAGCTTTATCTAAATTTTCAATCAAACGATCAAACAAGCTTTTACTTACTAAAACTCTTGCTACATCACTTACCATTACAAATTCACTGTCTATGATTTCTAGGGCTTTTTTTAAGGATTCTGCCCTAGTGGCACCACCTTCAACAAATTCATAATTTCTAGCAAATTTTTTCATATAAGAAGTATTACTAGAAGTAACAACTATTTTTTTAAAAGGATAAAAAGTGCTTAAATTTCGCGTAGCATAAAGCCATAAAGGATCGTCGCCAAGGCGTAGAAATTGTTTTTTTACCCCCATATCAAAGCGAGTAGAATTTCCAGCTGCTAGCATAATCAAGCTAAGATTAGCCATTTTTTCCCTTTGCTATAATATTAATTTTATATATAATGTTACCATATTATACACTTATAAAAAGCTAAATTTTATCATTTTATTAGTAAAATTGATTTTTTAAAAATTAAGGAAAAGAGATGAAAGAGCAAATTTTAGAGAAATTAAAAAGTGTAAAATATCCAGGTTTTGATAAGGATATAGTGAGTTTTAATTTTGTAAAAGATATAAAAACCGAAAATGAGAATGTTATCGTTGAGCTTGAAATTGTTTCATCAAATCCGCAAGTAAGCGAAGAATTACGCAAAAATATTGATGAGGCTTTAGCTTCTTTAAATTTAAAGAATTTACAAATTCATATCATTACTCCAAAAATTCCTGAAGAAAAAAGCAATTCAAGAAGTGGTAAAAATATCGCACCTCAAGTAAAAAATTTCATCATGGTTTCAAGCGGAAAGGGCGGAGTAGGTAAGTCTACAACCACTGTAAATTTAGCTATTTCTATGGCTAAAATGGGAAAAAGAGTAGGGATTTTAGATGCAGATATTTATGGGCCAAATATCCCAAGGATGTTAGGTGAAACTAAAACTCAACCTGAAGTAGTAGGACAAAGATTAAAGCCGATTTTAAGTCATGGTGTTTATATGATGAGTATGGGGGTTTTAATCGAAGAGGGTCAAGGGCTTATGTGGCGTGGAGCTATGATCATGAAAGCTATCGAGCAATTACTTGCAGATGTGATTTGGCCTGAACTTGATGTATTGTTTTTAGATATGCCTCCAGGAACAGGAGATGCGCAAATTACTTCAGCACAAAGCATTCCAATTACTGCGGGTGTTTGTGTAAGTACCCCACAAACCGTTTCTTTAGATGATAGCAAAAGAGCTTTAGATATGTTTAACAAACTTCACATTCCAATCGCTGGCGTGATAGAAAATATGAGTGGCTTTTTATGTCCTGATAATGGCAAAGAGTATGATATTTTTGGTAAAGGAACAGCTGAAGATATGGCAAAAGCTTATAAGAGTGAAGTTTTAGCACAAATTCCTATAGAGATGATAGTAAGAGAGGGTGGAGATGAAGGAAAACCTGTGAGTTTTTATCATCCTGAAAGTGTAAGTGCAAAGCGTTATTTAATGGCAGCTGAAAAAATTTGGCAATTTATAGAAAAAATCAATAATGAAGGCGGTGCGGATAATTCTGCAATCCAACCTGTGATGAATGGAAAAAGTGCTTGTTCGCATTAAAATTTTGAAGGAGAAAAAATGATTATTAATACTAAAGAAGATTTTTTACTTTTAATCAAACAAATTGAACAAAAAAATGGATATAGAAAACCTAAAGCTTTTGGTATAGCAAGACTTGATCGTGGTCAGCTTAATAAAAATAAAATTTTACAAGCCAGTTTTGCTTTGGTAAATTATGAGCAAAATTTTGGTTCTGCGGCGATTATGCTTGAAGCTTTTATGCAAAGGGGTGTTGAGATTGATTTTGAAGCAAGCGAATTTGTACAAATTCTTAAGCTTGAGGATATCGATTATGCGCTTGCTTGCTTTAAACCTTTTTTAGAAGAAGAGGGACATAAAAATATCGATATTTTAAAGATTATCAAAGATAAATTTAAAGATGACGAATTTGCTTTTGTATGTCTTTTTGAAGATAAAGAGCCTTTGAGTGTGGAAAGTGTTTATTTGAAACTTTATTTGCTTTCTACTAAAAAAGTTCCTTTAAGAAGTTTAAATTTAAATGGAGCTTTTGGACTTTTAAGCAATGTAGCTTGGAGTGATGATAAGCCTATCGAGCTTGAGTATTTAAGAGAAAATGAAATGCGTTTAAAAATGAGCAATCAATATCCAAAAATTGATTTTGTAGATAAATTCCCAAGATTTTTAGCACATATCATTCCTGAAGATAATACAAGAATTCTAGAAAGCTCTAAAGTAAGAATGGGTGCATCTTTGGCTGCAGGTACTACAATCATGCCAGGTGCAAGCTATGTGAATTTTAACGCAGGAACAACAGGGGCTTGTATGGTTGAAGGGCGTATAAGTTCAAGTGCTATCGTAGGTGAAGGCTCTGATGTGGGCGGTGGTGCTTCTATTTTAGGTGTTTTAAGCGGAACAAGTGGAAATGCTATAAGTGTAGGTAAAGCTTGTCTTTTAGGAGCAAATTCAGTAACAGGAATTCCTTTGGGTGATAATTGTATCGTAGATGCGGGAATTGCAGTGCTTGAAGGAACGAAATTTTTACTTAAAGATCGTGAGGAGCTTGCTAAACTTAATCCTTATTTTGATTTTAGCAAAGAGATTTATAAGGGCATCGAGCTTAAAGGCTTAAATGGGCTTCATTTCCGTCAAGATTCTATCAGCGGAGCGATGATAGTAAGTTTAAATAAAAAAGCGATCAAGCTTAACGAAGCTTTGCATTAATTTACCCTAGATTATCGACAAAAGCCTAATTTTAGGCTTTTTTGTCCATATTTTTCATTAAAATATAAAATTCAAAGGCCTTTTATAAGAAGGGATATTATAAAATTTACCTAAAAAATCGTAATTGTCAAAAATATAAAGTTGATAATAAAGGCAAAAAAAGATATAAGCTAAACCTGCACAAATACCTAGTAATGTAGTTATTATAAAAATAAGTTTTTTCCAAGTAAAATAAGAAATTTTCTTAAAACAAAAATAAATAAATTTAAAAACAAAGACAAAACTAAACAACACGCATAGCAAAGGCACTAAAGCTAAATGCCCATCTAAAGGCAAGGTAAGCAAGAAAAACACACAAAGGCTAAAAGCAATCCCAAAATAAAAAGTATTTATAAAATCTAAACTTTCTATCCTTGAAATAACTTTTTTCCACACTAAAAATAAAGGGATATGAATTACTAAAAGATAAAAATAATAAATACCTGCTCGTTTAAAAATTTCCATGTTTGTATGAAAACCTAACATTGGCACTTCAGATATATATTTTCTATGCATTAAGATGAAAAACATCATTAATGCAGGGTAGATAAAAAAGATCAAAAAGCCTAAAATGATATTTTTCAATTTATTCTTTATGTCTTTCTTTAAGCTTAGCGATGACATCTGAAAAACTTAAATTTGCATCTGCGAGTAAAACACTTAAATGATACATCAAATCAGCCGCCTCGCAAATAAGCTCATCTTTATCTTTAACAGTCGCTGCTAAGGCAGTTTCCACACCTTCTTCGCCGACTTTTTGTGCGATGCGTTTTGTTCCTTTTTTAAAAAGCTTTGCAGTATAGGAAGTGTTTTCATCCGCATTTTTACGTGAATTTATAAGTTTTTCTAATCTTGCTAAAAAGACAAAATCTGCATTTTTTGATACATTTTCAAAGCAAGAGATATTGCCTATATGGCAAGTAGCTCCTATAGGATCAACCAAAATCAAAAGTGTATCATTATCACAATCAAGGCTTAAATCAACGATATTTAAAAAATTTCCACTTTCTTCACCCTTCATCCAAAGGCGATTTTTAGTACGCGAAAAAAATACGACTTTTTTACTTTCTAAGCTTTTTTCTAAAGCTTTTTCATCCATAAAACCTAGCATTAAAACTTCACAGCTTTTTGCATCTTGTATTATGACAGGGATAAGCCCATTTACTTTTTGCCAATTGATTTTTTCATTTAAATTTTGGAAATTTTGCATTTTTATATCCTTATACTTACACCTCGGGTTTTTAAGTAGTTTTTTAATTCTTTAATATCAATGATTTGTTGATGAAAAACAGAAGCTGCTAAAGCCCCATCCACTCCTATTTCAAAGGCTTCTAAAAAGTGTTCCATCTTACCAGCTCCACCGCTTGCGATCAAAGGTACTTTGCATTCTTTTTTTACAAGGCTTAATTGTTCTAAATCATATCCATTTTTAACACCATCTTGATTCATCATATTTAGCACTATCTCTCCAGCGCCCAAATCCTGTACTTCCTTAATCCACTCGATCGTATTTTTCCCGCTATGTTTACTCGTGTTTTCATCACCTGTGTATTTGAAAACCTTTAAATTTCCATTTTCATCTTTAAAGCTATCAATGCCCACTACAACACATTGTACCCCAAAACTTTTGGCCAAACGAGTGATAAGATTTGGATCGTTTAAAGCAGGGGAGTTGATAGAAATTTTATCCGCTCCATTGGCTAAGAGTTCGGCTGCATCTTCTTCACTTTTAATGCCGCCTGCTACACAAAAAGGGATATTGATATTTTTAGCCACTTCGCTTACCCATTCTCTTGAAATGCGTTCTTTTCTAGCACTTGCAGCAATATCATAAAACACAAGCTCATCGATCCCACTTTGAGAATAACGCTTTGCAAGCTCTACGATATCTCCCATATCTTTATGATTTTTAAACTGTGTTCCTTTTACTACTCTACCATCTTTTACATCTAAACATGCAATTATGCGTTTTGTAAGCATTTTATCCCTTCTTCTACGCTAAAAACTCCATCTAATAAAGCTTTTCCTACGATAACCCCACTACAAATACCCTTTAGTTTTTTAAGATCTTCTAAACTCGCTACACCTCCACTTGCTTGAGTGTGAATTTTAGGAAAGTTTTTATGGATGAGTGCGTAAAGTTCAGCATTGCTTCCTTGCATGGTGCCATCTCTTGAAATATCGGTGCAAAGTATGTGTTTTAGGCCTTTGATATTATAAAATTCCAAAACCTCTAAAAGTCTTTTATCGCTCGTATCTTGCCAAGCGTTAATAGCTATCATATAATCTTCTTTTAAAATCGTATCAAGCGCTAAAACGATAGCTTCGCTTCCAAAATGTTGCAAAATTTCAACACAAAGCGTAGGATTTGTAATTGCCAAAGAGCCGATCACTACACGCTTTACTCCACAATCAAGCAAAGCTTGTATCTCTTCTTTGGTGCGAATTCCACCGCCTACTTGCAAATTAACACTGACTTCATTTGTTAATTTTTCTATTAAAGCAAGTTGTCTTTTATTTGGATCTTTAGCTCCGCTTAAATCCACTAAATGAAGCCAAGTTGCTCCCGCGTTTTCATATTCTCTAAATTTTTCTAAAGGATCGTATTTGTATACTTTTTTTTGTTCATAATCACCTTTAACAAGGCGCACTACTTGTCCATCGATCAAATCAAGTGCAGGGATTATCATGCTATATCCTTAATGAAATTTGATATTAAAATTTCCCCCGCTTCTCCGCTTCTTTCAGGGTGAAATTGTACGCCATAAAAATTATCTTTTGCTAAACTTGCGCTAAATTTTACCCCATAATCACTTGTAGCTATGGTATCGTCATTTAATGCTACATGATAACTGTGTACAAAATAAAAATAAGCCCCATTTAAACCCTTAAAAAGTGGGTGTGAGCTTGCAACTTCATTCCACCCCATGTGCGGTAAAGAATACTCTTTTGGAAGTTCAAATTTTTGAGTTTTAAAAGGTATAATGCCTAGAGTTTCTTGATCTAGTTCTTCTGAAAAATCCCCTAAAATTTGCATTCCTAGGCAAATTCCAAGTAAGGGTTTTTTGGTATTTTTGATAAAATTTGTTAGATTAAAGCTTTCTAAATTGCTCATTGCTTTTGCTGCTGTTCCAACTCCTGGTAAAAAAAGCTTATCCGCATTTTCTAAATCTTTTAAATCTCTACTGATTTTAGCATTAAAGCCTAGTCTATCAAGACAAAATTTCAAAGATGCCAAATTTGCACATGCTGTATCGATGATGATCAGTTTCATATTACCCCTTTAGAGCTGGCTAAATTTTCACTTTCAATTTTTACAGCCATTTTTAAGGCTTTTGCAAAAGCTTTAAAAAGCCCTTCGGCTTTGTGATGATCGTTTTTACCTTTAACCTTTAAGTGTAAACTCACTCCCATTGAGTAGCTTAGCGAGTAAAAAAAGTGTTCTATCATTTCAGTACTTAATTCGCCTAATTTTTCCTTTTTAAATTTGGCTTTATAAACCAAATGCGGACGGTTGCAAAAATCGATCGCACAACTTGCCAAACACTCATCCATAGGCAAGACAAAGCCATATCTTGTGATGCCTATCTTATCTCCTAAAGCTTGTTTTATGGCACTTCCTAAAGCTAAAGCAACATCTTCAACGCTATGATGCTCATCAATTTCTAAATCGCCCTTGCAAGAAATTTCAAGTCCTATGCCCCCATGTACTGCGATTTGCTCAAGCATATGATCGAAAAAAGGAACTCCTGTATTAATAGCAATCTTTCCGCCATTTAAACATACTTTTACATGGATATTGGTTTCTTTAGTGATACGCGAAATGCTTGCGGTGCGAAAGGAATTTAAGATCTCTTCTTCTATCTCTTTCCAAGTCAAATTCTCGCTGTATTTTAACCCACGAACACCCAAATTTGAAGCTAGGATCATATCAGTATCTCGATCACCGATCACAAAGCTTTGTTCTTTATTGTAAAGATTGTGCTTGATATACTCATCTAAAAGGGCGGTTTTTGGCTTTCTACACTCGCAATTTTCATTTTCAAAATGTGGACAAATGAAAATGTCTTTAAATTCTATACCACAGCTTTGTAAAATATCCAACATTTTTTGATGTGCTATTTCAAAATCTTCTTTAGGAAAGCTTTGAGTTCCAAGGCCATCTTGATTAGAAACAAGCACAAATTTAAAGCCAAAATTTTTAAGTTTTAAAAGAGTAGGGATAGCACCTTTTTCAAAACGAAGTTTTTCAAGGCTATCGATTTGAAAATCGCTCTTTGGTTCTTCTATGATGGTGCCATCTCTATCGATAAAAAGGATTTTTTCACTCATTTTAGACTTTCTAAGCGAAAAGTTACTGCATTTTTATGTGCGTCTAAATGTTCATTTGCAGCTAAAATTTCAACACTTTTTCCTAAATTTAAAAAGCCTTCTTTGCTAAGTTCTTGTACGCTCATTCTTTTACTAAAATCAGCTAAACCCAAGCTAGAATGCGTTTTAGTAAGTCCATAAGTTGGCAAGACATGATTTGTTCCGCTTGCGTAATCACCCATGGATTCTGGACTTAACTCACCTAAAAATACAGATCCAGCGTGTTTGACTTTATCTAAAAGTTCGCGAGGATTTTGTGTTTGTATGATTAAGTGCTCAGGTGCGTAAAGATTTGAGATTAAAAGAGCTTCATCTAAGTTTTTTGCAATGATGATTTTAGAATTTGCAATGCTTTTAGACGCTAATTCTTTTCTTGGTAAATTTTCAAGTTGGCGGCTTACTTCATCACTCGCACCTTGTGCAAATTCTTTGCTTAAGCATACTAAAATCACTTGAGAATCTGCGCCGTGTTCAGCTTGTGAAAGCAAGTCGCTTGCTACAAATTTAACATTTGCTTTCTCATCTGCTATGACTAAAACTTCACTAGGTCCAGCTTGCATATCTATAGCAGCTCCGTTTATATCACTACTTACTTGGCGTTTAGCTTCGGTAACAAAGGCATTGCCTGGCCCAAAGATTTTATCTACTTTTAAAACGCTTTTGGTTCCATAAGCTAGTGCTGCTATGGCTCCTGCACCACCCATTTGATAAATTTCATCTACTCCGCAAAGCTTGGCGCAAAAAAGTGTGGCATCGTTTATTTTAGCAGGGCTTGCCAAAACGATTTTTTCACATTGAGCTATTTTTGCAGGAATTGCTAGCATTAAAACCGTTGAAAATAAAGGCGCCAAACCCCCTGGTATATAAAGTCCTACTTTTTCAATAGGGCGTGTTAAAACTTCGCATTTTACACCCTTGGTGGTTTCAATGGCTATTTCTTTTGGAATTTGTGCTTCGTGGAATTTTTTGATATTTTCATAAGCGATTAAAATCGCTTCTTTTAAGTCTTTATCCAAGCGTAAGCTTGCGTTTTCAAGCTCTTCTTCACTTACTTTAATGCTTGAAATTTGGGCTTTGTCAAATTTTAAAGCTTGTTCTATCAAAGCTTCATCGCCTTTTTCTCTAACTTCTTTGATGATAGAGCTCACTATCTGTGAAATTTCATCTTTTGCTGCTATTGCAGGGCGTTTTAATACTTCTTGTTTTTGTTTTTCGTCTAATTCGTTAAAATTTATTATTTGCATTTTTTACTCACTTTAACATTTTTTCAATAGGTAAAACCAAAATCGAACTCGCACCTTCTTCTTTTAAGGCCTCCATAGTTTCCCAAAAAAGATTTTCTTTACTTACCATATGCAAGGCTACATTTTTTTCATCGTGTGCTAAAGGCAAGATAGTAGGCTTTTCTACGCCTGGAAGTAGGGATTGAATTTTATCAAGTTTTTCTTTTGGAGCATGAAGCATGATGTATTTGCTTTCCCTTGCTTGCATTACTCCTGCAACGCGAAGCATGATTTTATCAACCAAAGCTTGTTTTTCATCGCTTAGAGTATTTTGCTTTTGTATCAAACAAGCACGAGATTGGTAAATAACTTTAACTTCTTTAAGATTGTTTGCTTGTAGTGTTGCACCGCTTGAAACAAGATCACAAATCGCATCGGCTAAATTTGCTCTTGGAGCTACTTCAACTGAACCTGTAAGCATACAATTTTTATAATGAATGTTGTTTTCTTTCATAAAGCGTTTTAAAAGCTGTGGATAAGAAGTGGCGATTCTTAAATTTTCAAAATCTTTCAAATTATCAAATTTTTTCTCTTGAGGCAAGGCAAGTGAAAGTCTACAATAACCAAAATCAAGCTTTGTTAAAAGCTTGTAATTTGCTTCCTCGCCTAAGCTTTTTCTTTCGAGTTCATTTTCTTCCAAAACATTTTCGCCTATAATGCCAAGATCTACGACTCCATCAAAGATAAGACCAGGTATGTCATCATCTCTAACTCTTAAAATATCTATAGGTAGGTTGGTTGAAAAAGCTATGAGACTTTGCTCATGTATATGCATTTTAATTCCGCATTTGTTTAAAAGTTCTACGGATTCTTTAGAGAGTCTGCCTGATTTTTGTATAGCTATACGCAAACGAGAATTTTCTTGCATATTTTATATCCTTGCATTTATAAAAATAAAAAATTATATTAGCATAAGTAGTTAAAAATTTAGCTAAAAATTATTTTTTAAATAATCATTTAAGAATTTTTATTTTTAGAATTGGATTTAAAAGATGATTTTGAATTTTTAGATTTATAAAAAGTTGGAGTAAATTAGAAAAATATAAGAAAAATGAATTTTAAAATTCCAGCTTAAGCTGGAATTTTTAGGCTACAAATTCAATAAAAGCCATTTCAGCTGCGTCACCGCGGCGAATTCTTGTTTTGATAATTCTTGTATAGCCACCATTTCTTTCTTTGAAATTTGGAGCTATTTCTGTAACAAGTTTATTTGTAGCATTTTTATTTTGTAAAGCAGCAAAAACTGCTCTGTGAGCGTTAAAATCTCCAAGTCTTGCTCTAGTAATCAATCTTTCTACATAGCCTCTTAATTCTTTAGCTTTTGGTAGAGTTGTTTCGATTTTACCGCTATTAACTAAAGCTATAGTTAAATTTTTTAACAAGGCAGCACGATGAGATGAAGTTCTGCCAAGTTTTCTATATCCGTGTTTATGTCTCATTCTTTATCCTTCGTTTTGTGCTTTTAATTCATCGATTTTTTTCTTAAGCAAATCTTTATTATCACTAAGCTTAGAAGTACCCACAGGGAAGCCTATGCTTTCCATAATGCTTTTAATTTCATCTAAAGATTTTTTGCCTAAATTTTTAAGTCCAGCAAGTTCATTAACGCTCATTAAAGCAAGCTCTCCGATGTAAACAATTCCTGCTTTTTCAAGGCAATTGTAACTTCTTGCACTTAAATTTAGATCAGTAATATTTTGCAATAATTTAGTATTTTCTAATTCATTGCTTGTAGCTTGACTTTTTATGATGCTTCTAACATTTGTAATCTTATCAAATACTGATAATTGCTTATACATAGCTTCTAAAGCATTTTGAAAAGCTTCGTTTGGAGTGATTTGTCCATCAGTAGTTACTGTTAAAACTACTTTTTCATAGTCAGGATTGTCTTCAAATAAAACTTTCTCAATATCATAAGTCGCCTCTCTTACAGGAGTGAAAAAAGCATCAAGAGCTATGAATTTTGGATCATTTAAAAGCTCTTTAATCTCTTCGCTTGGTACATAACCAATGCCTTTTTCTATGATAAGAGTAAAGTTAAGTTCAGCATCTTCATTGATCGTTGCTAAATATGCATCTGTATTTACGACTTCAACTTGATCGTTGTTTAGATCTTTACCATAAATTTCTTTAGGGCCTTTGAAACTAAACTCAACGATTTCTTTGTTGGAATCGCTTTTAAGTTTGAATCGTAATTTTTTAAGATTGATGATAAAAAGTGCTACATCTTCAAGCATACCACGCATACTATCAAATTCATGCGCTACACCATCGATATGGATAGCGGTTGGAGCATAACCTATAGTGCTAGTATAAAGTAAACGGCGTAAAGGATGGGCTAGGGTAATACCATAGCCGATCTCAAAAGGCCAAGCACTGATTTTAGCCACAGTATCACTAATATTTTCTATAGTGAATTCTGTCGGCGTATAAGCAGATGTTGTAATGTTTCTCATGATTTAGCCCCTATTACTTAGAGTAAAGCTCAACGATGAATCTTTCCTCTACTGGAATGATAACTTCTTCTCTTTCAGGTTTTCTAGTGAAAATTCCAAATCTTTTATCTTTTTCCACATCTACCCAAGCAACGATACCTGTTTGAGCAGTAAGCTCGATCGCCCTTGTGATTTGAGGATTATTTTTGCTTTTTTCTATTACTTCGATTTTTGCTCCTGCTTCTACTCTAAAGCTAGGGATATCTACTCTTTTTCCATTTACTAAAATGTGTCCATGAGTTACAAGTTGTCTTGCAAAACGACGAGTTGTAGCAAAGCCCATTCTATAAACTACATTGTCAAGTCTTTGCTCTAAAAGTTGGATAAGTAAAACCCCTGTATTGCCATCTCTTCTAGCAGCTTCTGCAAAAAGTCTTCTGAATTGTTTTTCACTTACTCCATACATAAATTTAGCTTTTTGTTTTTCTCTTAATTGGAGTCCGTATTCGCTGATTTTACCTTTTCTTGCTCCGTGTTGTCCTGGTGCATAAGGGCGTTTATCTAATGCGCTTTTTCCGGCTAGTCTTCTTTCTCCTTTTAATGCTAAGCTAACACCAAAGCGTCTTTCTAATTTTTCTACTGGTCCTCTATATCTTGCCATAATATTCTCCTAAATTTTTCTTATATCTTAGACACGACGACGCTTAGGCGGTCTGCAACCATTGTGAGCTAATGGAGTGATATCTTTTAAGAAAGTTACTTTGATTCCTTCCATAGCACCTACACTCTTAACAGCAGTTTCTCTACCGCTTCCTGGTCCTTGTACTTTAATGCCTACTTCTTTAATTCCGTGTTCTTTTGCTTTATTTAAAGCGTCTTCTACTGCTTGTTGTGCTGCATAAGGAGTTGATTTTTTAGAACCTTTAAATCCTAAACCACCTGCACTACTCCAAGCGATAGCATTTCCCATTTCATCAGTCACTGTAACCATAGTATTGTTAAAAGTCGCACTGATATAAACAATACCTTTTGCTATATTTTTTTTAACTACTTTTTTCTTTACGATTTTTCTTTTTGCCATGATTTATCCTTATGATTTTGCACCAACAGTTTTTCTCTTACCTTTTCTAGTTCTTGCGTTTGTTTTTGTTTTTTGTCCGCGAACTGGTAAGCCTTTTCTGTGTCTTAAGCCTCTAAAGCTTCCTAAATCCATAAGTGCTTTAATATCCATAGCAACTTGTTTTCTCAAGTCCCCTTCAACCATATAGTTTTCTTGAATTTCTTTACGGATAGCTGCTGCTTCATCTTCACTTAACTCATGAACTCTTTTATCATAAGAAATTCCTACTTTATCTAGAATTTTTCTTGAAGTGAAAAGTCCTATACCATAAATATAGGTTAGTCCATACTCAATTCTTTTTTTCTTTGGTAAATCCACACCTGCAATACGAGCCATGTTTATCCTTGTCTTTGTTTATGTTTTGGATTTTCGCAAATAATGCGAACCACGCCTTTACGGCGAACTACTTTGCACTTGTCGCACATCTTTTTAACCGATGGTCTCACTTTCATGAGCGTCTCCTTGAATGAATTCCACTTGATTTACGACTACATCAGGTTTTATGAATAACCAACTATTTTCAAAATAAGTGGTGGATTTTAAAAATACTTCTTCATATAGTTCGATGTAATTTGTCGCAAAAACTCTAATTTTATCTAAAATTAGCTTTTAAATAACTTAGATTATTTATATCTAAAAGTTATACGCCCTTTATCAAGGCTATAAGGTGTAAGTTCTACTTTTACTTTATCACCTGGCATTATTCTTATATAATGCATACGCATTTTTCCTGCAATATGACATAAAATTACATGTTTGTTGTCAAGTTCAACCTTGAAATTTGCATTAGGCAATGCTTCAAGCACTGTGCCATCAATTTCAATTACATCATCTTTTGCCAAAATTTTCTCCTTTCATGAAATAAAAAGGCTATAATTTTAGCAAAAATTATTAAAATTTTTACTTAATTTTTAGTAATTTTTAAGTAATTAATCTAAAAATTTAGGTTTGATAAAAGGCACATGAGTCCCTATAACTTTGAGTTTTCTTTCTTTAAATTCTTTAAGTAGTTTTTCCCTTGTTTGTATAGCCTCATTTTGATCTATATCAAATTTTATAGCGATTTTAGGTTTTGGGATTTGTATATCATAAAGATGAAGTAAATCTCCCCAAAAGACTATTTTATCATCAATTATGATAGCATTTTGACCTGGGGTATGCCCGTAAGCAGGTATGGCTTTAATGCCTGAATTTTGAAAGATCAAATCTTTAGAGTGGTTAATAAATTCTATATTTTTAAGTTTAAGCAAGGTGTTTTTAATTTCTTGTCTATCACTTTTGATCCAAAAATCATATTCTTTTTTATCGATTAAAATTTGAGCTTTTGGAAAAAGATTTTCTTCGCTCATTAAAGCTCCTATATGATCAGGATGTGCATGTGTTAAGATAATATGAGTGATATCTTTAAAATCGGTTTTGTGGATATGTAATTTTTCTTTAATGTATCAATAGTATCTAAAAACCCTGTGTCTATTAAAGCATTAAAATTTGGATTTTTTATCAGAGCAATATTATGCTCATTTCTTTTGATTTTTGTGCGAGTTTTTTCTATAAAATTCTTATCTTCATCGTTTTGTGGCACTAAAAAAGAAAATAATAAATTTAAAAATTCATCATCAGATTGTTTAAGCGAGATTATATGGGTTTGATTTGAACTTTTGCTTGTGGTTTTTTCTTCTAAAAAATAAAGATTGGTTTTTAAAAGAGTGGTTATAAAATTAAACATATTTATCCTTAAATTTTTAGATAATATTTTGGAAATGATTATAGTATAATAAAAACAATGTTTTTAAAATTTAAGGTAATTAATCAATGAGAAAATCAAAATTTGGAACAAAGGAAATTAAGATCTTAGGACTTTCTTCACTAGGAGGAACTTTAGAATTTTATGATTTTATTATTTGGCTCTGTTAGACAATAATGTTGATATGTGCATATAATTTACAAATAGTGTTATAATATAGATAATAGCACTATTGGAGGTAATATTTATGGCAACTATTTCAAATATAAAGTCAGATATAACATCACTTAGCAATGATGAGCTTAACTTTTAGAAACTCGGATAAAGAAGATGTTAAAAACTATGCAGCTAAACATTTAGAGGAGATGAAAAAGTTTAATGAACAATTATCAACAGTTACAGAAGAACTTACATGAACTTAAATTAACACAAATCAGCCTACAAATAGATGACTATATTAATAAAATAAATGAGCATAAACTAAGCATTGTAGACGCTTTGTGTGAGTTAACTAGTAAAGAGGTTGAAGTTAAAAATTTTAATGCTGCGCACGCTATGGTTAAAGTAGCAGCATTCCCGCACCTGAAAGAATTGAAGGACTTTGATTTTGAGTTTCAACCTAAAATAAACAAACAACAATTTTTAGATTTCGAAAGCTTACGTTTTTTAGATAATAATAGCAATATTATATTGATAGGCAATAGTGGCGTGGGTAAGACCCACCTTGCCACGTCAATTGGAATTGCTGCAGCAAAGAAAAGAGTAAGTACCTATTTTATAAAATGCCAAGATTTGATAGAGCAATTAAAAAAAGCTTATATTGAAAACAAACTTGATGATAGAATAAAACATTTTAGTAAATACAAGCTTCTTATAATTGATGAAATTGGATATTTGCCAATTGGAGAACAAGAAGCAAAAATGTTTTTTCAACTTATAGATAGACGTTATGAAAAGAAAAGCACAATAGTTACTAGTAATATTAATCTATCCGACTGGAATCAAATATTTTTAGACAATATGCTAGCTAGTGCTATTTTAGACAGACTTGTTCATCATTCTACTATTGTAAATATTCTCGGAAACTCTTACAGGACGGCTACTGCATTATCCAAAATATCTGATAAAAATAATTGAACAATTGTACATAAAAATATTGGCACAATTGTTCAAAATAGTCTTGACATTAATAATTAACGGTTGTATAATTGAACTAGTTCAAATAAATGACCAATAAATAATTAAGGAGATCATAACCATGACAAATGTTGAAAAAATCAGCGAGTTCCTAACACAGGCAAAAGTTTTCACCTTCCTTACCGTTGATAACGGCCAGCCCAAAGGTCGTCCTTTCGGCTTCCATCTTGTAGATGGAGATCGTATTTACTTCGGAACAGGCACCTTCAAGAATTGCTTCAAGCAACTTAGCGCAGATCCCCATGTTGAAGTCATGGCTGTAAACGACGGCAAGTTTATGCGCTATGACGGTCTTGCAAAGATCGTTAAGGATGATGCGCTTCTTGCAAAGGTTCATGAGGCTATGCCTCAGCTCATGGAAACTTACGACAAAAACGGCTGGGAGATCGTGCTTTTCTATCTCGAGAACGGTCATGCTGAAATTCGCGGATTATTTGAAGTAGAGGAAGAGTTTGATGTGTAATGACTGATGAGTTTAAGTTTGACACATCACAGATAACCACGCTGGATGAACGTTTCGGCAAATGTCCTTATGCGACTGCGCAGAGTCTGATATCCGGAAAATGGGCTCCGCCTATCCTGCTTTATCTGTCCGATGGACCGATAAGGTTTAATGAATTGCAAAGGCGGATGCCCAAAATGACTCACGCCACCTTGTCCGTGCAGCTTAAATCTCTTGTAGAGAATGGACTTGTAGAGCGGACACAGTATGAGGATATCCCTCCGCATGTCGAATATTCTCTGACAGAAATAGGTGAGAAATATAAATGCTAAGATAATAATGTACAGAGTTGCTAATATGTCTATGTATAATAGAAGGTAAAATTTAGCACAGTATTAATGGTGATTAATATGATTTATATGATAAACATTAATACTGAAATATTTTTAAGATCAGTAAAAGATTTAAATAAGCTAAAACTTTTAGTCGAGGTTAATAATTTGGATAGACCTAATTTTAGTGCCATAGCTAGAGAATTAGGAGTGGATAGAAGAACAGTTAAAAAGTATTATGATGGAGATATAAAGAAAGTTAGAAAATCTAAAAAATCAAAGATAGATGATTTTTATGATATCATTTCGAGTTTGCTTTCAGCAGAAACGGACCAAATATTTTATTATAAATCTCATCTCTATAGATATTTGGTTAGAGAAAAAGGATTAGATTGTTCAAGAAGTAATTTTAATTATTGGCTCTGTTAGATTAAATTGTTGATTTGATACATAATAAAGGTTGTCCAATAAGACAACCTTTATTTACTTATTATATTATAATAAATTTAATTTTTAATATCCAAAATCATCAATTTTCCAAACATTATTTTTACTATCTCTTATTAATATCCATTGATAATCTGAATATGTTGTATTTGGGTTTAAGACTGGATTATCACCAGAACCATCGACATCAAAATTTGATAATAGAATAATAACATTCTCTTCTTTAACTCCATTTGTTAATCCACGTCCATTTTCTAAGTAACTATCAATTAAATAATTAGACTTTTCCTCATCATACCATATCTTTGTTAAGGTAGCCCCTGGAAAACTAAAATTACTCTTTACATTTTGGATAGCATTTTCTATTTCGTCTTTAGAAAATTTAGTAGATTTGCTAACTTCAATTAAAATATCATTAGATACACTTCCTTTGTTACAAGCCACTAATGAAAATACTGATAAAAGACAACAAAACAATATAATAATTTTTTTCATGTATACATGCCCCCTTTTTATACAAGTTATAAACAATAATAACTCTATATAATATTTTACATAAATTAATATAAATTATCAATTTTTTACATTAACATTATATAATATTAGTTTCTCTTTCCTTATATCCTTTAATCTTTGTGTCAACAAAAGGTATTATACTATGGATAAGCATATTCTTTGTCTTTATAACCTCTTTATCACTACTAAAACTTTGTAGCCATTTATACCAGCTCATATAGTTGTTTAAGAACTTAGTAGACACCCCTTTAAATCTATACATCCAAATCTTGAGATTGCTATGTAATGAATTAACATGATTTATGTGGTATATATCATTTTTATAATGCCCTCTTGCTATCCTCTTATGGTCTAATTGAAGGTCTTTAGCAAATTGTATATATGATTTATGACTATCTGTACAGATTATTGAGGTAGAATCTATACGCCCTTCATAAAGCCTTTCAAGTGCATTATAAGTAACCCTTCCTTTGCATAAGGGTTCTAATATTATATTTCCATTCCTATCTATTGCTGTTGCTATACAAATCTGTTCATTGCTTATACCACGTTTCTTAATTTGTTTACCTCTTTTTCGAGCAGGTCTCGGCATTTTAAACCCACTCTTTTTATGATTTCCCTTAAAAGATTCGGCAACGAACGTTTCGTCCATTTCTACTATGCCATCTACATCCCCAACACCCATAAATGCTCTTATACAATCAAGAACTTTATGCCTCATATAAAATGATGTTTTAACACAGACACCTACATTCTCAGCATTCTTTCTTATAGAAAATCCTATAATCATGCCTTTAACATACTCAATCCATGTTTGTAAAGGTAACTTAGTGCAAGATAATGCAGATTTAGTTAAATCGTTAAAGGACTTTTTGCATGAGTGACATAAATAACGTTGCTTACCTTTTAGTTTACCGTTCTTTACTACAGAAGTAGATTCACAATGAGGACAACATTGACCTTTACTAAATCTTGATTCTCTAAACTCTTTATTAAGACTTCCATTAGATGAACCAAGGGTTAGCATTTCGCCTATATAGTTAAATAATTCTCTTAATTGATATTCGCTAAGTGATGTTATATCTGACTTTATATTTGAAATAGTTGCCATAAATATTACCTCCAATAGTGCTATTATCTATATTATAACACTATTTGTAAATTATATGCACATATCAACATTATTGTCTAACAGAGCCTATTATTTTTGTCTTTTTTGCTGAATATATCGCAAAAGTATTTTTTCCTAAAGATATGAGTGAATTTTGGACTTTGTTAAATACTTATGGAGCTTTTGCTGCAGGTTATTTAGCGCGCCCTTTAGGTGGTATAGTTATGGCACATTTTGGTGATAAATTTGGGCGTAAAAATATGTTTATGTTAAGTATTTTACTTATGGTGCTTCCTACTTTTACATTGGCTTTTATACCTGGTTATGAAACTCTTGGTTTCTTAGCACCGTTTTTACTTATACTTATAAGAATTTTTCAAGGTATTGCTATAGGCGGAGAATTACCTGGTGCTTGGGTTTTTGTAAGAGAACATTGCAAAGAAGATCAAAAGGCTTTTTCTTTGAGTTGTTTAAATTCGGCTATGGCTTTGGGAATTTTACTAGGAAGTATGGTATTTTTACTGATCAATGCTTTTTTTAGCACCGAAGAAATCGCAGCTTATGCATGGCGTATCGCTTTTTTTGTGGGTGGAATTTTTGGGATTATTTCTATTTATTTGCGTAGATTTTTACAAGAAACTCCTATTTTTAAACAAATGCAAAAAGAACGGAGTTTGAGTGCTTTTCCACTTAAGGATTTGTTTAAAGAAAAAAATATTTTCAAAAATATGCTTGCATCTATCTTTATAACTTGGGTTTTAACAGGTTGTGTTGTAGTGCTTATCTTACTGATGCCTAAATTTATGCCAAGTATTTTGGGTTTGAGTGCGATTGAAGGAAGTTATTTACAGATATTAGGAATTTTGGGAATAGCTTTAGGCGGGCTTTTTATGGGTTATCTTGTAGATAAATTTGGTTTATTTAAAATTTGCATTTTCTTTTCTTTAGTTTTTGCATTTTTTTCTTGCTTGTATTTTTATGCTTTATATGATCTTAAAAATCTTGTCTTAACCTGTATTTTATATACAAGTGTTTGTTTTTTAGGTGGGATTAATGTCTTTGCTCCTATTTTAATGAGTGAAGTTTTTAGAGCTAAAATAAGATTTTCAGGAATTTCCTTTTCGTATAATATCGCTTATGCTATCGCAGGAGGGGTTACTCCTCAGCTTATTTTTTGGCTCAATGCTCTTGCTACTAGAGGCGAAAATCCATTTTTATATGGAATGAGTATATATATGATTTTTCTAGCTTTATTGGCTATTTGTGCTGTTTTTCTTGTAAAGGATAAAATAAATTTTGATAATCGCTCTTAAAATGCTATAATTAATTTTTTTAATTATACTTTCGGAGTTTTTATCAATGCCTTTTATTTTAGAATTGCTTAAACAAAATAAATTTAAATTCATCTCTTTTTTGATTTTTTCTTTTATTACAAGCGCTGTAGGGGTTTTAACCCTAGTCTTTATCAATGATTATTTACTTAAAAATACACAAAATATTCCTATTTTATACTTTATCGCTTTGCTTATAGTATTTTTTCTTAGCTCTACCATAGTAGAGTTAGGATTAAGTGTTTTTGGTCAAAATTTCATTTTTAAGATGCAAAGACGCGTGGTAAAACAGATCTTAGATACTCCTTTGTTAAAAGTTGCAAAAGTGGGCAAGGCAAGAATTCTAGCTTCTTTAGGAAGTGATGTGAGAAATATATCTTTTGGACTTTTAAGATTACCTGATTTTTTACAATCAAGTATATTGATTTTATGCACTAGTGTTTATTTGTGTTATCTTTCACCTCAAATTTTTACCCTTTGTGCGATTTGGATTATTGTGGTTTTTACTATTAATAATTTTTTGATGATGAAAGTTTATGCGTATTTTCGTAAAGCAAGAGAAAATGATGATGCCTTGCAAAATAATTATCAAAATATATTAGATGGCCATAAAGAGCTTTTAATCAATCGCTACCGTGCTAAGCTTTATTATGAGGATGAATTTGAAAGCAATGCAAGATCTAAAAAGAAAAATAGTACCCTAGGCAATCTTTTTAATAATCTTTCATCCAATTTTACCAATGTAGCACTTCTAGCTTTAGTAGGGGTGGAATTTTATTTGGCCTTAGAATTTAAATGGGCGAGTGTAGCTGAAGCGACAACGATAGCATTGTCAATTTTATTTTTAAGAACCCCTTTGGTTTCGATGATAGGATCTTTTCCTACTTTGCTTTTGGCAAAAATCGCTCTAGATAAGATAGCAAAACTAGAACTTGATGACTATAAAGAGCATTTTGAAAAAACCAATTTTATCAAGGATTGGCGTCAAATTTCTTTTAAAAATACGAGTTTTTCTTATGATGATAATTTTCATCTAAATCCTGTAAATTTGGATCTTAAAAAGGGAGAATTGATATTTTTAATAGGAAAAAACGGAAGCGGGAAATCTACTTTTTGTATGCTTTTAACAGGTCTTTTTAAGCCAAGCGAGGGTGAAATTTTTGTAGATGATATGAAAATTGATGATGATAATTTAGATGTTTATAGATCTTTAGTATCGGCTGTGTTTAGTGATTTTCATCTCTTTACTAAGACTTTAGCTAAAGAGAAATTTGCAGATGAAGAAAAAATCGCTTCTTGGCTTGAATTTTTAGAGCTTAAGGGTAAAACTAGAGTAGAAGATCACGAACTTGTATTAACCAAGCTTTCTACAGGACAAAAAAAGCGTTTGGCAATGCTCATAGCCTTGCTTGAAGAAAGAGATATTTTAGTGCTTGATGAATGGGCGGCAGATCAAGATCCAGTTTTTAGAAGATTTTTTTATAAAAAACTTTTACCTTTGCTAAAAGAGCAAGGTAAAACAATCTTTGCTATCACACATGATGATGTGTATTTTGATATGGCTGATAGAATTTTACTTGCACAAAATGGTCAAATTTGTGAATTAAAAGGCGATATAAAAGAACTAGCAAAAAATGCGGTAGAAAAATTTTAAAGGAAAAAAATGAAAAAATTACTCATTTTATGTGTATTTTTAGGAGTAAGTTTAATGGCAAAATCTTTTGAGCTTGTAAAAGAGCCTGTGTTAACTACACAAATGGTTGAAGGGATTTTGGAGCTTGCAAAGAAAGAAGCAAGAAAAAATGGCTTTTATGTAAGTATTACTATAGTAGATAAATCTGGCCAAATTTTAGCAGTTTTAAGAGATGATAAGGCGGGCGTGCATACACTTAATGCTAGTTATAAAAAAGCTTATACGGCCACTTCACAAAAAAGAGAAACAGCGGTTATTTTTAAAGGTGTAAAAGATGGTAAAATACCTGAAGATATTCGTTATTTAGATGATAAGTTTTCCATTATGCCTGGTGGGGTGCCGATTTTTATAGATGGAGTTGTTGTTGGTGGTATAGGTGTGGGTGGAGCACACTTAGATGAGGATGTAAAAATAGCTAAAGCAGGGATAGCATTTTTAAAATAGGCTTTGAACATCAAAGCCTATGATTACTTAGCTTTTGCATAAATTTCTTTTTCAATGTCTATGTAAAATTGTGCGATAGCTTTGTAAGCTTCTTCCCAAGCTTTTAGTGTGGTTTCATCTGCATTTAATACTACTTTGATAGCTTTTAAAAGACAAGCCCCCACTATAGGATAGTGCTCTTCTTTAACATTTAATTTTGTATGGGTTATAGCTACTTTATCAACAAAGCTTCTCATATTTTCTAAATTTTCTATATTTTTAGCTGCCATTAAAATTGCCATAGCTAAGGCTTTTGGTTGTTCTCCAGATGCTTGTTTTTCCATATTAAACATAGGTTTTACTTCAGGATAGTCATTAAACATTACTTTGTAAAACTCTTTTGTTAAATCCTCCCCGTTTTTTTGTAAAATTGGTACGCAATCTTTGATAATTTGAATTTGTTCTTGTGTCATAGTTTTCCTTTTAGCTCTTAATTTTTTTAAAATAGAGCGTATTCTAACTTTTAATCTAAATAAAAAAATTGACTTTGGTTAAATTTATGCTCAAAAATATAAATTTAAAATTATCTTTAAATTATTAAATTATATAATTGATAATAAATTAAAAAGAGGGACTATGGCAAATTTTAAAGCTTTTTATAATGAGGCTAAGTATATTTTTAAGGATAGAATCTTTAATGATTATGCTAGATGTTATGCTTATGGCATTGATGCGTCATGTTATTTTTATATTCCAAAAATAGTGATTATTGCTAAAAATGAAGATGAAATTAAGCAAATTATTCAATTAGCAAATACTTATAAAACTCCTATAACATTTAGAGCAGCAGGTACAAGTTTAAGTGGACAAAGCTCTTGCGATGGAGTGCTTGTAGTGATTAAATTTGCCTTTAAAAAAATAAAAATTAACAAAGACGCTAGCGAAATTACTTTAGGATGTGGTGTAGTAGGTATTCATGCTAATGAAAGTCTTGCTTTTTTGAAGAAAAAAATAGGACCTGATCCAGCTACTATAAATTCAGCTTTAATTGGAGGGATTATAAATAACAACTCAAGCGGAATGTGCTGTGGAACTAAGGATAATAGCTATAAAACCTTAAGAAGTATTAGGGTGATTTTGGCAAATGGTAGTATGCTTGATACCAGCGATGCTTTAAGTGTGGCTCGATTTAAAGATGAAAATAAAAAATTAATTAATGAACTTAGAGAGATCAAAGAAGAGATTAATGCTAATAAAGAATTAAAAGATTTAATAATCAAAAAATTTAAAATCAAAAACACCACAGGTTATAGCCTTAATGCCTTTGTTGATTATGATGATGAAATAGACATTTTAGCACACTTACTTGTTGGCTCTGAAGGAACCTTGGGATTTGTAAGCGAAGTTAAGCTTGCTGTTTTGGATGATTTGGAATTTAAGGCCTGTGCTTTATTGTTTTTTGATAATATCAATAATGCTGCAAACACTATAAAAGAATTTGCTAAAGTTGATTTTATAAGTTCTGCTGAAATAATGGACTATGCAAGTTTAAAAGCTGCATCAAATTATGATGAGTTAAGAGATATTTTAGCTGATATTAAAGAGGGTAATACTTGTGTATTGATCCAAAGTGAGCATAGTAATGAGCTTAAGCTTGATGAAAATATAAATAAAATAAAAGAAATTTCCAAACTAGCTTATAAGTCATATTTTAGTAAGAATAAGGCCGAATATGATTTATGGTGGAAGATTAGAAAAGCACTCTTGCCTATAGCAGCTAGTCTTAGAAAGGCAGGCTCAACGGTAATTACTGAAGACGTGTGTTTTAATATCGAGGATTTAGCTGATGGAATTAAAAGCATTCAAGAATTGTTTTATAAATATGGTTTTAGTGATAATGGAATCATTTTTGGCCATGCATTAGCAGGCAATATCCATTTTATTATCACACCGGATTTAAACAATAAGCTTGAATTTGATAATTTTTCAAATTTAGTTAAAGAAATGTCTAATATAGTAGCTTCTTATGGTGGAAGTATAAAAGCTGAACACGGCACAGGGCGTATGGTGGCACCTTTTGTGGAGGTAGAATGGGGTAAGCAAGCTTATTTGATTAATAAAAAAATCAAAAGTATCTTTGATAAGGATAATTTATTTAATCCCGATGTAATCATTAGCGATGATAAAGATATTTATAAGAAAAATATCAAACAAGCCAGTTGGATTGATGAGAAATTAAATACCTGTATGGAATGTGGATTTTGCGAAAGATTTTGTCCATCAAATGAATATACAATTACTCCAAGACAAAGAATTGCGATCTTACGAGAGATCAAACGCCTTGAAAGCTTAAATGATGATGAGTCAAAAGCAAAATTAAAGGATATTAAAAAATATTACAATCATTTAGTAGACAGCTCTTGTGCTGCTTGTGGGGTGTGCTCTTTTTCATGTCCTTTGGGGATTAATTTTGCTGATTTTTCATTAAAATATAGAAAAAATAATATAGGATTTATATCTAAAATTTTAGGAAATCTAGCATATAAAAATCATGAAAAAACTCTAAAAATTGCTAAATTTTCATTAAGTATCGCAAATAAATTTGATAATTTAAGTCTTGATAATAAGCTCGAAAAAGCAAGCAATTTTCTTAGCATTATACCAAGAACTAGGGCGTATTTGCCTAAGGTGAATGATTATGAGTTAAAAAGTCGTAAAAGAGCTTGCAATGTGGTTTATTTTACAAGCTGTCTTAATAAAAGCTTTAAACCAAATGAAAAAATGCATGATAAAAGAAGTTTGCAAGAAGTATTTGAAAGCTTGTGTAAAAAAGCAAATATAGGCATTATTTATGCACCCAATGATTTATGTTGTGGTAAGGCTTATGAGAATTTTCAAGATATTCAAGATAAAAATATACAAAAAATCAATGACTTTTTAAGCAATATAGACTCACCCATAGTGTTAGATCATAGTGCTTGTAGTGCTAAGTTAATTAGTGATCATTCAAAGTATGAAATTTATGATTTAAGCGAGTATTTATTAAAATTTATTGCTCCTAAGTTACGCATTGATAAAATCAATGAGAATGTAGGATTATATATCATGTGTGCTGCTAGAAAGCTTGGTTTAAATGAAAATATAATCAAGCTTGCAAAGCTATGCACGAATGGAAAAGTATTAATAGATAATGATACCTATTGTTGCGGGTTTGCTGGATACAAAGGCTTTTTCAAGCCTCAATTAAATATTAATGCTACAAAGGGCTTTAAAAAATTTTATGCCAAAACAAATATTAAGCGCGGGTTTAGTACATCAAGCACTTGCGAGATAGGATTAAGCGATGCTACGGGTATATCTTGGCAGCATATAGCGTATTTATTGGATGAATGCAGTGAGAAGCAATTTAATTGATAAATAAAATCCATAATTTAAAGCAAATTATCCCCCTATAGGGCTTGTGGCTTCTTATTTTTTATTTTATAATTTTTTTAATTTTAAATTTGAGGAGTTACAAGTGCTTAGATGGTTTATTTTACTATTTTTATTGTTTTTCAATCTTGAGGCTAAAATTCCAAAAGATACTTTAATCGTAGCTGTGGAAAATGAAATTTCAAGGATAAATCCTGCATATAGCGAAGATCATGATGCGGTGATTAATCTTGTATTTTCAGGACTTACGCGTTTTGATGAGCATATGAGCTTAAAGCCTGATTTAGCTGCGTCGTGGAATGTTAGCAAGGATGGACTTAGCTATGATATCTTTTTGCGTGAAGATGTTTTGTGGCACGATGGAGTGAAATTTAGTGCCGATGATGTTAAATTCAGTCTTGAAGCTTTTAAAAATCCTAAAAATAATTCTTCAGTTTATGTGAATTTTGAAGATATTAAAAGTATAGAAATTTTAAATCCTTATCATCTTAAAATCACGCTTTCTAAACCTTTTCCTGCATTTTTAGATGCTTTAAGTATAGGAATGCTTCCTAAACATTTACTTAGTGATAAAGACTTAAATACTGCTTCTTTTAATCAAAATCCCATAGGCACAGGTCCTTATAAATTTGTAAAATGGAAAAAGGGCGAATATGTAGAGTTTAAAGCTAATGAGAATTTTTATCTTACAAAAGTAAAAACCCCAAGACTTATCATCAAACATATTTTTGATCCTTCGGTTGCAAGCGTAGAGCTTAAAAATGGCAAAATTGATGCGGCTTTGATTGATGTTTCTTTATTGAATATTTTTAAAAAGGATGAAAATTTTAAAATTTTGCGTGAAAGATCTGCTGATTATAGAGCTTTAATGTTTAATTTAGAGAATGAATTTTTAAAAGATATTCAAATAAGAAAGGCTTTAAATTATGCTGTTGATAAGCAAAGTATAGTCAAAAATCTTTTGCATGATTATGGTTTTGTAGCCAATCATCCTTTAGAGCGTTCTTGGGCGGATTCTAAAGCTTTTAAAACTTATGAATACAATCCTAAAAAAGCCCAAGATTTGATTTTGGCTTTAGGTTTTAAGAAAAACGATGAGGGTATTTTTGAAAAAGATGGCAAGATTTTAGAATTTGAAATTTGGACTATGAGTAATGATCCTCTAAGGGTGAGTTTGGCAGGAATTTTGCAAAGCGAGTTTAAAAAAATAGGGGTTATAGCTAAGGTTGTAGCAAAGCCTGCGGGCAGTTTTGATTATTCTAAAGTAGATAGTTTTTTAGTGGGTTGGGGAAGTCCTTTAGATCCTGATTTTCATACCTTTAGAGTGTTTGAAAGTTCGCAAGATAGTGCTTTAAATAATGAGGGTTGGAATTTTGGGCATTATCATGATAAAAAGGTAGATATAGCCTTACAAAAAGCTAGAAATACTTTAAATTTGGAAGAACGCAAAAAGTATTATAAAGAATTTATTGATGCTTTGTATGAAAATCCTCCTTTTATTTTTCTAACTTATCTTGATTTTGCCTTAGTTTATAATGCTAAACTTGAGGGTGTTAAAGCAAGAAATTTAGGCCATCATGGAGTAGGTTTTACTTGGAATATTTATGAGTGGAGTAAAAAATAAGTGCTAAAACGCTTAGTTTTTAGTATTTTTATCGCATTTTTTAGCACTTTTTTATGCTTTGTTTTGCTTTATTTTAGTAAAGGTAGTGTAGCGTATGCAAATAAAGTCAATTCTCAAAGCAAGGAATTGGTTCAAAGAATAGAAGCCAATTTAGGGCTGGATAAGCCCTTGCTAGAGCAGTATCAAATTTGGCTTTTTAAGGCTTTAAAAGGGGATTTAAGTGTTTCTTTTTTAAGTGGGGAAAGTGTTTTAAAGCTCATTAAAGAAAGGATGGCAAATACCTTGATTTTAAGTCTAAGCGCCTTAGTGCTTTTGTTTTTACTCAGTGTTTTTTTGGCACTTTTGGGATATTATTATAAAGAAAGTTTTATAGATAAATTGATCACTTTTCTAGCCTTTAACTTTTTTGCTTTACCGCCTTTTGTTTTGGCTTTATTTTTTGTTTTGATTTTTGGAATTTTTTGGCAGGTTTTGCCTATAACAGGGACTAGTGATATAGGCTTTGAAGATGATTTTTTAAATCGTTTAGAGCATTTGATTTTGCCTGTTTTAGTGCTTGTTTTATCTCATTTAGCTTTGTTTTTACGCATAGCTAGAAATTTTATCAATGAAACTTTTTCACAAATTTTTGTTCAAAATTTATACGCTAGAGCCTTAAGGGAAAAAGATATTTATTTTTTGGTTTTAAGATATTCTTTAAGCCCTATTATAGCTTATTTTGGAGGCAGTGCTTTAAGTTTTATGATGGGAACTTATGTGGTTGAGAGTGTTTTTGCTTATGAGGGGCTTGGGAGTTTGCTTTTTGAAAGCATTCTTTTTAAGGATTTTCCTATGGCTTTGGCTTTGATATTTTTTAGTGTTTTACTTGCTGCTTTTTTTACATTTTTAAGCGATGTTTTTGCTTGGATTTTAAATCCAAGATTAAAAAGGTTGAAATTTGTTTAAGATAATACTTTTTCTTACGCCTTTAATGTTTTTGATTTTAAGTGCTTTGTTTGCGCCTTTACTGGCTCCTTTTGATGTTTTAGAAAGTCATTTAAATCATTTGCACCAAGCTCCTAATTTGACTTATTATCTAGGGACTGATTTTTTAGGTAGAGATGTATTTTCGCGTTTGCTTTTTGCTTTGAGAATTTCTTTATTTATAGGAATTTGTAGTTCTTTTTTGTCTATATTTTTTGCTCTTTTTTATTTATTTTTAGCAAGATGTTTTTTTTATACTTTTTGGATGCGAATTTTAGATCTTTTTTTAGCTTTGCCTGCTTTTTTGTTGATGATGTTTTTTCAAAGTTTTGTGGGTGTAAATATATTTTTAATGATTTTTTTAATCGCTTTAGTGCATTGGCCTTTTATAGCAAGGATTGTAGAAAGCGAGTTAAAAAGACTAGAAAATTTAGACTTTTATAAAGCAAGTATAGTGTTAGGAAGGACTAAATTTAGAGCTTTTTTTAAGGATTTATTGCCAGCTTTAAAATCTTTAATATTTGTTCTTTTTATATTTAATATCATTCATGCCATAGCTACTGAAGCGACTTTGAGTTTTTTTGGCTTAGGTCTTGGTTTTAATATACCGACTTTAGGAACCTTGTTAAACGAATCTTCAAAAGCTATTTTTATAGGCGCTTGGTGGATGATACTGTTTCCACTTTTAGCTCTTATGTTTTTATTCTTACCCCTTTTATGGCTTGGAAATTATTTGCAAAAAATCGGTGGAGTAAGATCTTGAAGGTAAGAAATTTAAGCTTAAAATTAAATCAAAAAAAGATCTTTGAAAATATAAGTTTTGATATTAAAATAGCTAAGAGTTTGATGATTGTGGGTGAGAGTGGGGTTGGAAAAAGTCTTTTGGGAAAATCCTTAATCAGACTGCTTGATCCTAAATTTGAAATCAACGCAGATGAATGGAGCTTTAATGAAGTTTCTGTTTTCAATTTAAATCAAAACGAACTTCGTGCATTTCGTTCTAAAGTCGGACTTGTTTTACAAGATGCAGAGCTTAGTCTTTATCCGTATTTGAATATAGGAAATTTATTTCATCTTATTTTAAAAACTCATACAAAATTAAATCAAAAGGACCGTAAAAGATATGCTTTTGATTTGCTTGAAAAATTAGGCTTTGATGATGTAGATTTATTGTGGCATTCTTATGCAAATGAATTAAGTTTGGGTATGGCAAGAAGAGTGAGTTTAGCTCTAGCTTTATTAAGCAAGCCTCAAATTTTAATTTGCGATGAGATTACAGCTTCTTTAGATAAAGAAAATGTGCAAAAAATCATTCAAATATTAAAAAAATTAAAAAATACTTTAGGCTTAGTTTGTATCACACATGATTTAAATTTAGTCAATTCTTTAGCAGATGAGGTGCTTTTTTTAGAAAAAAATCAAGCGCAACTTTTTAGAGTGGATGAATTTTTAAGGATTTATCATGCTTGAAGTTAAAAATTTAGGTAAATTTTATGAGTTTAAAAAGCATTGGTATTTGAAAAAAGAAAAACATTTGATTTTTGAAAATATCAATTTTTCTTTAAAAGAGAATGAAAATTTGATGATTTTAGGGCAAAGTGGCGCAGGAAAAAGCACTTTAGCTAGAATACTTTGTTTTTTAGAAAATCCAAGTTTTGGAGAAATTATATATAAAAATTTAAATCCTCATAGTCTTGATAAAACAAAACAAAGACTTTTAAGAAAAGAAATTCAGTATTGTTTTCAGGATCAAAAAGCAGCCTTAAACCCCTATAAAAAAATCAAAAATCTTATCCAAGATGGTCTAGAAAATTTCAATATAAAAAAAGAGCAAGAAAAGATTTTAGAATTTTTTGATCGCTTTAACTTAAAAAAACAAATTTTAGAGCAAAAACCCTATGAGTTAAGTGGAGGAGAAGCCACTCGCGTGGGACTTATCCGCGCTTTGATCTTAGAGCCAAAAGTGCTTATTTTAGATGAAATTACTTCTAGTCTTGATATGAAAAATTCAAAAGAAATCTTAAAATTTTTATACCATTATCAGCAAGAAAATTTGATTTCTTATATTTTTATCACTCATCAAGATGGGTTTTTTGTTAACTTTAAGTGTAAAAAAATGAAACTTTAAACAATATTTATTCTTATTAAGTTTCAATATAGAAAGTTTAGAGTAAAATAGAACAAAGTGTGTAAATTTTATTTTTTGTTGTGAAGTGATTCAAAGTGTTTAAAAAAAGGAGAAAAAATGTCCCACATTGATGCTTCGCATCCTTATTTCGGTATATTTTTAATGTTAGTGCTAGCTAGTGTTATTTTTTTTGGATTGGTTTTTTTAGCTTCTAAAATTGGCAATAATTTTGCTGCAAAAAATCGTAAAAAACTAGGACTTGGAATTTATGAATGTGGTCCAATTCCGGTAAAACAAGCTAATAAGATTAATTCCCAATTCTTCATCGTAGCTTTGATTTTTATTCTTTTAGATATAGAAGTGGTGTTTTTATTTCCTTGGGCTTTGATTTTTAAAGATTTAGGATGGTTTGGGCTTTTAGAAGTATTTGTTTTTATTTTACTTTTAGGAGTTGGATTTTTATATGCTTATAAAAAAGGAGCGTTTGCATGGCAGAGCATCAAGTAAATTATGCCAGTGGTTTGCCAGTGGTTTTAACAAGCGTAGATAAGCTTGTTCAATGGGGGAGAAGTAATTCTTTGTGGGCTTTATCCTACGGACTCGCCTGTTGCGCGATCGAGATGATGGCAGCAGGGGGATCAAGATATGATTTTGATAGATTTGGAACGATTTTTAGAGCTTCTCCACGCCATAGTGAAGTGATGATTATCGCAGGGACTTTATGTAAGAAGCACGCTGAATTTACAAGAAGGCTATATGATCAAATGCCCGATCCTAAATGGGTGATTTCTATGGGAAGTTGTGCAAATACAGGGGGTATGTTTAATACTTATTCTACCGTTCAAGGTGTAGATAGGATCATTCCAGTTGATATTTATGTACCAGGCTGTGCCCCACGCCCTGAAAGCTTTCAGTTTGCCTTGATGATTTTACAGAAAAAAATTCGAAAAGAAAAAGCTAGTCGCAAAATAGCTCCAAAAAGGTTGGTGTGATGAGAAAATATAGCGATAAAAAAAATGCCCAGCTTCAAAATTATTATAAAGATAGGTTTTATCATGCACCCCATACTCAAAAATTGGATGTCAATGAGAGTGCATTTAAACAAGATTATGAGGTTTTAAAAACAGAAGTTGATATTATAAATTCTTTTATAGAACTTGATTTTTGGGTGATAGAAATCAAAAAAGAAGACAATGTTAAAACCCTGCAAATGCTTCATACCTTAGGATATTTAAATTTTACAGAAGCAAGTGCTATTGATTTTGTAGCTGATAAAAATGGTTTTGAAGTATTTTACCAGCTTTTAAATTTAGAAAAAAGATTAAGAGTGCGTGTTAGAACTTTTGTGGGTGTAAAAGAACGCTTGCAAAGCGTAGCACATGTTTTTAAGGGCGCAAATTGGAGCGAAAGAGAAATTTATGATATGTTTGGAATTTTTATCATAAATCATCCTAATTTAAAGCGTATTTTAATGCCTGATGATTGGTATGGACATCCTCTTTTAAAAACCTATCCTTTGCAAGGAGATGAATTTGCGCAGTGGTATGAGATCGATAAAATTTTTGGTAAAGAATATCGCGAAGTCGTAGGAGTTGAGCAAAGAGATCCAGGTTTTGCAGATGATAAAGATACACTCAATTTTGCAAGATTGTATCATGAAGTACCAAAAGGTGGATCTAGAAAAGAGGTATCTTTTAAACAAGAGTATCAAGAAGATGGAGGCGTTGCTTTTGTAAAAAAAGTCAAACGCGACGAAGCAAAAATTTTAGAGAAAAGGCGTTAAAATGCAAATTCCTAGCAAGTTAAAACCTTATTATGAAAATATAGCTTTTGAGCAAGAAGACTCAAAAATGATTATTAATTTAGGGCCACAGCACCCTTCAGCACATGGAAATTTACGCCTTATTTTAGAACTTGATGGAGAGCAGGTTGTAAAAGCGCGCCCTACCATAGGCTATATGCATCGTGGTATGGAAAAAATGGCTGAAAATATGATATATCAAGAGTTTATCCCGACAACTGATAGGATGGATTATATCGCTGCGTCGGCTAATAATTATGCTTATTGTGCAGCTGTTGAAAAGCTTTGCGGCTTAGAAATTCCACGCCGTGCAGCAGTGATAAGAATGATACTTTTAGAGCTTAATCGCATCGCATCACATTTGCTTTGGCTTGCAACTCACGCACTTGATATTGGGGCGATGAGTGTATTTTTGTATTGCTTTAGAGAACGCGAGTATGTTTTGGATTTGATAGAAAAATATTGTGGAGCAAGACTTACACATTCTTCTATGAGAATAGGTGGAGTTATGCTTGATTTGCCTGAAGGTTTTTTAAATGAGCTTTTGGCATTTTGCGATAAATTTCCTAAAGATATCGCTGATTATGAAGCTTTATTAGATGATAATAGAATTTGGCGCCTAAGAACTGAAAATGTAGGTGTTGTAAGCAAAGAACAAGCAATGAATTGGGGCTGTACAGGGGTGATGTTAAGAGGAAGTGGCGTAAGATATGATATACGCAAGGAAGAGCCTTATTTGCTTTATAATGAAATAGACTTTGGCGTGCCTTATGCAACGCAAGGAGATTCTTATGCTAGATATAAAGTTTATATGCAAGAATTTCGCGAAAGTCTTAAAATACTTAGACAATGTGCCGCGCTTTACAAAGATACTCCACCTGAAATTTTAGCCAACCATCCTGAGTATGTAAGTGCTTCAAAGGAACAAATTTTAACACAGAATTATTCTTTAATGCAGCATTTTGTTTTAATCACCCAAGGTTTAAAACCTCCTAAAGGCGAAGTTTATGTGCCTACTGAAAGTCCAAAAGGTGAGCTTGGCTTTTTTATCCATAGTGATGGTACAGGAAGACCTTATCGTTTAAAGGCTAGAACGCCTAGTTATTGGCATTGTGCATTTTTTGAAGAAATGCTTGTGGGGACTTATTTGGCTGATGTTGTGGCCATTATGGGAAATGTAAATATAGTTTTAGGTGAGATAGATCGATGAGAAGAGTAGATTTAAGAAAAAGCAAAGAGCTTTTTGAAGATTTAGCACAAATCATAAAAGAAGCAAAACAAGGTGAGGTTTTAGTGGTGCTTTTTGAAATCGGCGATTTTTCTCCTGTTGAAAAAAGTTTTTCTTTTGTAAAAGAACAAGGCTGTGAGCTTTTAAATTCCTTGAAATTTAATCAAGTGGATTGGACTATAGTGATTAAAAAGGAAAGCGTATGAGTTATGAAAGAGCGCTTTGTTTTGTGGATATGCTAAGTCTTAAAAATAAAATTTTATGTGAAAAAATTCAAGGTGAAAATATTTATATTTCTTGCCTTGAAGATAAGAATTTAAATGCGAAATTTTATAAATGTGAAATTGCAAGTTTGAGTTATGTTTTAGCTTTGCTTTGTAAGATGAGCGAAATGGATAATTTTCAAGACTTAGATGAGGGATATTTGAGTGCAGAATCTTGTCTTGGTGAAGAAGAGGCGAGTGAAATTTTAGATTTTTTAGAAAATGCAAAATACTTAATTGTAGATGAAAATATTAATTCTTACAAAGATAGTGAAAATATTAAATATTTTCTAAATTTTCTAAGCCAAAAATACAAACTTAAAATTTTAGACAGTAATGAAAAAGAATGTGATTTTAAAAATGCAAAATTGAGTACTTTAAAAGAGCTCGATAGCTATGATGGTTTGGTGCTTTTTAGAGCAAATTTAAAGGATGATAATTTGCATTGTTCTAAGCAGTTTTTACAAATTGCAAAATGCAAAGATAAAAGTGAAGTCGAAGTTTTGGCTAAGGATTTTAGTCTTAAAACCACACTTTGTTTGGATGAAAATTTGCAAGGCACTATAGCCTTTTTAAATTATGATCAACAAGGTTTTGATTTTACTCCAATTCGCATAAAGGAAGCAAAATGACAATTAAAATAAATGGCATAGATTGCGCCTTTGAAGAAGGCGAATATATTTTAAATATAGCAAGAAGAAATGATATTTTTATCCCAGCAATTTGCTATCTTTCAGGCTGTAGCCCGACTTTGGCTTGTCGTATGTGTATGGTAGAGGCTGATGGTAAAAAAGTGTATTCTTGCAATACTAAAGCAAAAGAGGGTATGGTTGTAGAAAGTGATTTACAAAATCTTTGGGATGAAAGAAATGAGATCATGCAAGCTTATTGTATCAACCATCCTTTAGAATGCGGAGTTTGCGATAAATCAGGCGAGTGTGAATTGCAAAATTTCACTCATAAAAGCCGTGTAAATATCCAAAGACATTGGATTAAAGACACACATAAACCGCATAAACATTGGGGAATGATTAATTACGATCCTGCACTTTGTATAGTGTGTGAGCGTTGTATCACAGTTTGTAAGGATAAAATCGGCGAAAGTGCTTTAAAAACAGTGCCTCGCGGAGGTGATAGTGTAGATAATAGCTTTAAAGAAAGTATGGGTAAAGACGCTTATGCGATTTGGACGAAATTTCAAAAGAGTTTGATAGGCCCTGCAAATGGAGATATGCTTGATTGTTCTTTTTGTGGAGAGTGCACTAGTGTATGTCCAACAGGGGCTTTGATAGGTTCTAAATTCCAATATACTTCTAATATTTGGGAGTTAAAAAGAATTCCTGCTTCAAATCCGCATTCAAGTGATTGTGAGCTTATGTATTATGATGTCAAACAAAGCGGTATTAGCAATCAAAAAGCTAAAATTTATCGCGTAAGTAATGATTTTGCTTTTGCGAGTTTAAATAAGGCTGCAAGATTTGCTTTTGATACGCAAAATGAGGCAAGTAAGGATGAAAAAGCTTTTAAAGAGCTTGTAGAACTTTTTGAAAAAAATGAGATTAGAAATATTAAATTCAATAGCTTTATCACAAACGAAGAAGCTTTGATTTTGCAAAATTTCAAAAAGAAATTCGGCTTAAATCTTATCAATAACGAAGCTTTAAAATTTAAAGACTTTTTGGAAGAATTTATAAGTAATGGCGGTGAGTTTTATAATGCTACAACCCAAGATATCACAAAAAGTGATTTTTTAGTCGTTGCAGGAATGCTTTTAAGATACGATGCGCCTACGCTTAGCTATAAAATCAACAATGCCTTAGTGATGAATAAAGGCTCGGGACTTTATTTTCATCCTATAGAAGATGCAGGCATTGCAAAGTATTCTAAAAATTTCATTTCACATACTCACAAAAGCGGAGATGAGGAGCAAATTTTATATTTCTTACTTCAAAAATTCACTCAAGATGAAAATATAAAAGCAAATTTAGCTGAATTTTTTGTAAATGAAAATAAAGAAATAGAAGAAAGTATTAATGAAGAAGTTATAGAGCAAGTTGTAGAAAAAGATGAAGAGGGTAATGAAATTTCTAAAGAAGTGAAAAAAGTCGTGCCTAAAAAAGTGAAAAAAACTATAGAAGTAAAACGCTCGGTTTTTGCTAAAAATTTGGGTATAGATGAGGATAAATTAGAAGATTTATTGCTTAAAAAGGCTAATTTTACTTTGATTATAGGAAGTGATTTTTATTTTCATAAAAATGCTAAAAAATTGGCTAAATTATTAGCTTTGATCCAAAATACAACTCCTTTTAAAGTCTTTTTAAATCCTACACATACAAATACCTTAGGTGTGGCTATGATTTGTGATTTGGATAAAAACACGCAAGAAGGCAAGACTTTAGGCTACAATGAAAAAGGTGATTTTAGTTTTTCTTATGAAGAGCATGCAAATTTAGCTAGTGCGAGTTTAAATCAGCAAGAGGGTACTTTTTTAAATTACGATAAAAAAGTAGTTCCAACCAATGCAGCTTTAGAATTTGATGGATATTTTTTAAATGATTTGGCTAATGCTTTAGGTTTTGATGAGGAATATACTATAAATTATACTAAGAGACTCCCTATAAATAAAGGTTTTTCTCCTTTGGAATTTGATAGTCTTGATAATTTTTATACCAATGGTGGAGAATGCAAAAGAGGATATGATTTAAATTTAGAATGCCATAAAAAAAGTGCTAAAAATGAATTTATAGCTCCCCATTTGCAAAATTTAACATTACAAGAAGATGAAATTTTGCTTTACAGTGCAAATCCTAGTTATCAATTTGGTAGATTTTCAAATCGTGCAAGTGCAACCAATGAAGCGATTTTTTTAGGAGTGAGTCAGAATTTGGCAAAAGAAAAAAACTTGCAAGATAAAGATCTTGTAAAACTTAAGATTAAAGATAAGGAATTAAGTCTTAGCGTGCGTATAGATAAAGACATAAAAAATGGGGCTTTTTTACCTTATTTTGACGAAAAAATCGACACGCTAAGTTTTTTTGATGAAAGATTTATTGTGGCAAATTTAGAAAAATTAGGAGCGAGTCATGAGTGATTTTGCTTTTTTTGCTTTAGAGGCTTTAATTAAGTGTATTATAGTGATTGCAATTTTTGCTACCTTAGCAGGACTTGCAACTTATGCAGAAAGAAAGGTTTTGGCTTATTTTCAAAGACGCATTGGGCCTGATATGGTAGGACCTTTTGGACTTATTCAGCTTGTAGCAGATATGATAAAACTTTTTACTAAAGAAGATATCATACCTTCAAATTCACAAAAATTGATTTTTGCTATAGCGCCTTTGATTGCAGCTATTTGTGCTTTTGTTTCTTTAGCGGCTATTCCTATGCTTCCTGAATTTACATTATTTGGACGCACTATACAGCCTTTGATTGCTGATATTAATGTGGCTTTGCTTTTTGTTATAGGAACTTCGGGGCTTTGTTTTTATGCTATATTTTTAGGTGGCCTTGCAAGTAACAATAAATGGTCAATCATAGGTGCTGCAAGAGGGCTTGTAGCTATCATTTCTTATGAGAGTGTAGGAGCCCTTGCTTTAATAGCTATTGTGATGCTTGTAGGATCTTTTTCTTTGATAGATATTAACAATTATCAAAGCGATGGATTTTTTTCATGGCTTATTTTTAAACAGCCTTTAGCTTTTGCACTTTTTGTGATTGCTTTATTTATCGAAACCAATAGAACTCCACTTTGTTTAACTGAAAATGAAGCCGACATCGTTGCGGGTTATGGTACGGAGTATTCGGGTTTGAGATGGGGTATGTTTTTCATAGGAGAATATGCTTCTATGATAGCAGGAGCGATTTTGATTACGCTTTTATTTTTAGGCGGTTTTAATGACTTTTATTTTATACCTGGCTGGATTATGATGATAGTAAAATCAAGTTTTATCTTCTTTTGGTATTTTTGGGCTAGAGCAGCTTTTCCACAACTTCGTCCTGATCAAGTGATGAGAATGTGTTATTTAATTTTAATTCCTTTGGCGGTTTTAAATCTTTTAATCACTGCCTTTGCAGTACTTATATAGGAGTTTGTGATGAAAAATTATTATTTAATTGATGAAAAAAGAAAGACTCCTACTAGCACTTGGCAGAAGATTTCACAAGCTTTAAAAAGAAGTGTGAAATTAGAGCTTTTTGTGGGATTGTGGGTGGTTATGCGTGAAATGCTAAAAAGAAACAATAGCGCAACCATAAAATATCCCTTTGAAAAGGTAAAGCTTGACAATCGCTACCGCGCTGTACACCGTCTTATGCGTTTTATAGAAAGTGAAAATGAAAGATGCATAGGATGTGGGCTTTGTGAGAAGATTTGCATCAGTAATTGTATCAGGATGGAAACTTCTTTAGATGAAAATGCTCGTAAAAAGGTGGGAAATTATAGTATTAATTTGGGGCGTTGTATTTATTGTGGTTTTTGTGCTGAAGTTTGTCCTGAACTTGCTATAGTTCATGGCACAGAGTATGAAAATGCAGCCGAACAAAGATCTTATTTTGGCTATAAACAAGATTTTTTAACTCCTATTGATAAGCTTAAAAATCAAGTTGAATTTGAGGGTGCGGGTAGCCTTAGAAAGGATGCGGATTTACTTGTGAAAAAAACTCCAAATTATTATGAAGTTTTACAAGAAAGAGAAAAAAATTTATGCACTGATGAAGAATGCACATTGCCAAATTTAGCTCCACAAGGAGAAGTTAAATGATAGAAATTTTAGCTTTTACATTTTTTAGTGTAGTGGTTTTAGGTTTTTTCTTAGTAGCGGTTTTGAGTACAAATATGCTTTATTCTCTTTCTGCTTTAGCCGGTGGAATGGTTTTTTTATCGGGTTTTTATTTTTTACTTGATGCAGAGTTTTTAGGAGTGATACAAATCATAGTTTATAGCGGGGCTGTGCTTGGGCTTTATAGCTTTGCTATGATGTTTTTTGATAGCTCCAAAGAATTTAAAGAAAAATTAAGAGCTAAGAAGAGTTTTTTTCTTTTAGTGATTTTAAGTGCTGTTTTGCTTTTGTTTATGCTTTTAGGCTTTAAGCACCAAAATATCGCGGGTGATTTAGCTTTAAGTGATCCAAATTTATTCGATTATAATAAGCAACTTGCTTTTGCTATTTTTTCAAAATATCTTTTAGCTTTTGAATTTATAGCTATTTTGCTTTTAATCGCTTTAATTTGTGCGATCGTGCTTACACATAAAGAGCTTACAAAGGAAAGATAATGGTAGAAAAGTATTTTTTTATAGCTATTGCAATGTTTATTGTAGGATTAATCGGTATTTTAAAAAGACAAAATCTCATTATGCTTTTTATTTCAAGTGAAATTTTACTCAATGCAGCAAATTTAGCTCTTGTTGCAGCTTCTAAGATGCATCAGGATTTAAATGGACAAGTTTTTGCTCTTTTTGTGATGGGTGTGGCTGCTTGCGAAGTGGCTGTGGGTGTAGCATTTTGCGTACTTTGGTATAGAAGAAAAGGCACTTTAGAATTAAAGAGCCTAAAAGAGGAGGTTTGATAATGCAAAATTTAGCTTTGATTTCTCTTTTTAGCCCTTTTGTAGCTTTTTTATTTGCAAGTTGTTTTGCTTTAAGTGAAAGAAAAATTTTTGTCGCTTATGTATGTTCTTTATTGATTGGTATAAGTGCATTTTGTTCTTTGTATCTACTTTTTAACAATCAAGCTTTTAATGTAAGTTTATTTGAGTGGTTTATAGGTTTAAGCTTTGGATTTAACATAGATGCTATTTCTCTTACTATGATGAGTGTTGTGGGTGTTGTAGCAACTTGTGTGCATTTTTATAGTATTTTTTATATGGCTCATGATAAAGATTTTAATAAATTTTTTGCTTATTTAGGGCTTTTTGTATTTTCAATGCTTTTTTTAGTGATGAGTGATAATTTTTTAGGACTTTTTGTAGGCTGGGAAGGGGTAGGGCTTTGCTCTTGGCTTTTGATCGGTTTTTGGTATAAAAACAATACCTATTCTTTTGCAGCTAATGAAGCTTTTATTATGAATCGTATTGCGGATTTGGGTATGCTTTTGGGAATTTTTTGGCTTTATATCCAAGCAGGCACTTTAAAATACAATGAAGTATTTGCCATAGCACAAAATTTAGATCATAATGCTTTGGTTTTGATTGCAAGTTGTTTATTTATCGGAGCTATGGGAAAATCCGCGCAATTTCCTCTTCATACATGGCTTGCAGATGCAATGGCAGGACCTACGCCTGTTTCAGCCTTAATCCATGCTGCTACCATGGTAACTGCGGGGGTTTATTTGGTTATTCGTGCAGGAGAAATTTACTCTTTAGTGCCTGAGGTTTCTTATTTTATCGCTTTATTAGGAGCATTTGTGGCTATTTTTGCAGCTTCCATGGCTTTGGTGGCTAGGGATTTAAAACGCATTATCGCTTATTCTACTTTATCGCAGCTTGGATATATGTTTGTGGCTGCAGGACTTGGAGCTTATGGTATAGCTTTATTTCACTTAGTAACCCATGCTTTTTTTAAATCTTTACTTTTCTTAGGCGCTGGAAATGTTATGCATGCAATGGATGATCAATTAGATATTAAAAAAATGGGTGGGCTTTTTAAATCTTTAAAAATCACTGCTATTTTTATGACTATAGGTTCTTTGGCTTTGGCAGGAATTTATCCTTTAGCAGGCTTTTTCTCAAAAGATTTGATTTTGGGTTATTCTTTTATCGCTCATTATCATGGAATTTTCTTAATTCTTTTAATTTCAGCCTTTTTAACCGCTTTTTATAGTTTTAGACTTTTAATGTTGGTATTTTTTACTCCTTCTAGACACGATAAACATCCACATGAAGCAAGTAAAATAGCCCTTTTGGCTATGAGTCCTTTGGTGGTTTTAGCTATTATCGCAGGCTTGTTTGAGCATAGTTTTTTCGAATATCTTAGCACTCAACTCATTTTTATCGATGCTCAAAATAAACTTGTAATGATTTGTGCGAGCGTAGCGGCTGTTTTGGGTGTAGTTTTAGCCATTATAGCCTATAAGGCTTCTTGGTTTAAAGATAGCATAGAGCAAAATAAAATCCATAAACTTTTGAGCAATGATTATTTTATCCCTAAGTTTTATCATGAATTTATAGTTTCAAAATACGAAAGCTTGTGTGCAGTTTTAAAACATTGTGACACTTATATTTTTGATGCTATAGTGGACAAAATTGCTTATTATTGTAATCTGATTTCGCAAAAAATAATTATGAGTAATAGTCTTAATTTAATGCTTAGATTTTTGGTGGCAGGATTTGTGATTTTGCTTATTTTGGTATGGGTGGTGTAAAATGTTAAATTATCTAATCTTTTTTCCTTTAATTGCCGCTTTTGTAACTCTTGTTTTGAATCGTGGGGGTATAAAAGTTTTTAGCGTCATAGCGAGTTTAATGGTGCTTGGTTTAAATATCAAGATTTGGCAAGATTATTTAAATGGAATAAACCTTGAATATCAACTTCCTTTCAAGGTAGTCAATTTCATGAGTTATCATATAGGCGCTGATAGCATAGCTTTGATTTTAATGCTTTTAAGCTCCTTGATGATATTTTTAAGTTTTTTATTTTTAAAGATTGAGCAAAAAGCAATGGTATCTTGCATATTCTTTTTAGAATTTGCGATTATGGGATTATTTTCTTCGCTTGATGGCTTACTCTTTTATGTATTTTGGGAATTTTCACTTTTGCCTTTGCTTTATATTATGGGAGTATATGGTAAAGATTATAGAGCAGGGATTAAATTTTTTATTTATGCCTTTGCGGGTTCGATTTTAATGCTTTTAGCTTTAATTTATCAAGCCTATGCGACCTACAAACTTTTAAATATTTTCACTTTTGATATAGAAATTTGGAAAAATAATGCTTCGGCTATGAGTTTTAATGAACAAATTTTACTTTTTGGAGCATTTTTTATCGCCTTTGCTATTAAAGCACCGCTTTTCCCTTTTCATACTTGGGCACCAAAGGTTTATGCAAATTCGCCTATTTTAGTTTCTATGATGCTTGTAGCATTTAAAATGGCTCCTTTTGGATTTTTACGCTTTTGCTTGCCACTTTTTCCTGATGCAAGTGTGTATTTTATGCCTTTAGTGGTAGCTTTGTGTATAGTAAGTATACTTTATAATGCTCTAATTGCTTACCGTGCTTCAAATTTAAAAGAATTGATCGCTTATAGTTCGATTTCTCACCTTGGGGTTATGATTTTAGGTATTTTTTCTTTTAATGCTTTGGGACTTAGTGGAGCAGTATTTTATATGTTTGCACATGGTATTGTTACAGGAGCCTTGTTTTTAATGGCTGAACTTTTATATAAAAAATACGGTACACTTGAAATTTCTTATTATCATTCTTTAGCCAATAAAGCGCCTTTATTTACTATTTTCTTTACTTTGATTTTACTTGCAAGTATATCTTTACCACTGACAATATCTTTTGTTGGAGAATTTTTAATTCTTTTAGGTGTTGCAAAACTTAATTTACTTTATGCTCTTTTGGCAGGACTTGTGATTATTTTAGGTGCTATTTATATGCTTCATGTATTTAGAAAAATGTTTTTTATGCAAAAAGAAAGTCAGCTTGAAACTTGCTCCTTGCACGCAAGAGAAATTCTTTCTTTGATACCTATAGTAGTTTTAATTTTTTATTTGGGTATAGCACCAAAGATTTTTTTAGATCCTTTAAATAAAGATGCGGATTTTATCGTTGAAAAAATGAAAGAAAGAGCTATTGATGATCAAACCATTCGATTTTTAAATCATTTAGAAGGGGAAAATAATGTTAGGTAATATCGATTTAAGCAGCTTAAATATCCCTTTATCCTATCCTTTTGCATTTTTGATTGCTGTGGCTATCGTGCTTTTGCTTTGTTCGGGTTTTTGGAAATTTCATCGAACTTTTTATATGGCTACTAGCTCTTTATCTTTGATTGTGAGTGTTTTTTTAATTTTAAATAATATCGCTGCGCAAGGCTTAGAAGCAAAAGGATTTTTAGGAACTTTAAATAATGATATTGTTTCTTTGTATGCTTCTTTGGTTATTTTATGTTTTTCGTTTTTATATCTTTTGATGCAAAAAGAAGAAAATCAAGGCGAATTTTATAGTTTGTTTTTATTTATGGTAGCGGGGCTTTTACTTATGGTTTCAAGCTCAAATTTGATCTTGATTTTCATAGGACTTGAAAGCTCTTCCTTGGCTCTTTATACACTTATTGCTATGCGCGGAAGTAATAATGCTATTTCAAGTGCTATTAAATATTTTAGCGTTGCGGCAGTAGGCTCGGGCTTTTTTGTTATGGCGTCGGCTTTGATTTATATTAGAACAGGCACTTTGGATTTGGGTTTAAAATTGGCTCTTGATAAAGATCCTATGCTTTTAGGCGCAGGAGTTATGATTTTTGTTTTATGTGCTATCAAACTTTCTTTAGCTCCTTTCCATTTTTGGTTAAAAGATGTGTATTCTTCAGCACATGTAAATTTGGTCGCTTTTATCTCTGTTGTTCCTAAAATAGCAATGTTTGTTGTAGTTATCAGACTTTTTAGCTTTTTAAATCATTTAGGATTTGAAAATATTTTAAATGTATTGGCTGTATTTTCAATGCTTGTTGCAGCTTTAGCCGCATTGAGTCAAAAAGATGTCAAAAAGATGTTTGCTTATAGTTCTATAGTGCATTCTAGTTTTGTTTTAGCAGCATGTATACCTTTGTTAAATGCGGCCGATGATGTTTTAAATTCTATATTTGTTTATTGGGTGCTTTTTGGTTTTGCTAATTATGGTGTGTTTTTGATTCTTAGTACCTTTAAGGGAAGTTCGTTTGAAGAATTTAATGCTTTGTTGTTTAAAAAGCCTTTGATTGCACTATCGCTTAGCTTTTGTATACTTTCATTAGCTGGAATTCCGCCATTTGGAGCTTTTTGGGGTAAGGTGATGGTGTTAAAAACTTTAATTGTCGCTGATTATTGGTATTTAGCTCTTTTTATGGCTTTAGCATCGCTTATTATGCTTTATGCGTATTTAAAGCTAGTCATCCATGCTTTATTTGTAAAAACTCAAGCTAAAGTTTCGGAGCATTTAAATTTTATTCAGAGTTTTATTTTAGCTCTTTGTACTTTGATTAGTGTATTTGCTTTATTTTTGTTACTCAAAATATAATATAATTATTGTATGAAAATTATATTTTTGGTATTGCTGAGTATTTGTACTCTTTTTTCTTTTGAATTAGCCCTAAATACAGGCCGTGAGAACAATCAAGCTTTTGCGGTCTTACATGCTAGTAATGACTTAGATTTTACTTGTCAAAAGATTGTTATTGAAGATAAAATACATTTTGAATGCGAGATTATGGGTGTAGTAGATAATAAATTAAGCGATCAAAGTTTCACTGCTTTTGATCTAAAATTTATTAAAGAACCTCAAAAGATTAAGATGATTATCCTGCCTAAAATGAGTGCAAGAATGTTTGATTTATCGCAAAATATTTATGCAGATAAGGAGTTAAATTCTTCTAGTATGCATAAAAGCAAGAGTTTTACTTTCATTTTTACTCCAGAATTAGAGCATGTAAAAGATTATGATGGACTTGATTTTAATATCAATTTTCCATATGAAAGTTTACCTTATGTCGGAGCTTTGGATTTAAATTCAGATCCTGTCATCATCCCTCAAAGTGCTGATATTAATACCTATTTGCGTATAAAAAATGAGTACGATAAGGCTAATTATACTCAAGTGGTTATAGATGCTCAAAATGCTATCAATCGCTATCGTGGTAGTATTTTTATGAATGAGTTTATACTTTATAAGCTTAGAGCACAAAGCCAAATTTACACTCAAGATCCAAGTATGCGCGATCAGCAAGTTTTGGAAAAAATGATTGATGAGGCTAAAAATTGGAATCGTACTTTTACAAGCGATAAGAATTTTCCAGAAGTCTTGCATATTATGCTAAGAACCTATATTGCTTTATCGCAACGCGCTGATATAGAATATACTATGTCGATTTTAAATAATGAGCAACCCAATAGTTATTTTACTCAGCTAGCAAGACTTGATTATGCTGATTACATCTATCCTTTAAACGAGAAAGAAAGAGCTATAGATATTTATGAGGATATTTATTTTAACACCAAAAATTTAGATTTGGCAGCAAGGGCGGCAATGAGCTTAATCAAAGATTATCTTGCCAATAATCAAATCGATAAAGCTGTGCAATATGTCAATACAATTTTAAAAGCCAATCCCGAATATTTTCCAAAGGATATGTTTAGATCTTTAGAGCTTGCTAAGCTTTTTAATCAGCATAAACAATATGACATAAGTGCAAGTATTTATGAAGATGTTTTTGTAAAAATGCCTAAAATTGATGATAGATATGAGCAGGTTTTAAAGGATCTAGCTTTAACCCTAGCTATGACTTCAAGATCAAGTGATGCTAAAAAATATCTTGATTTATATATGGATAATTATTTAGATGGAAAATATTTAGATGAAATTAGAAAAGCAAATGATGAGGTTTTCTTTGCCTTAGCGGATAATAATGCTACATTTTTGCATCAGCGTTATGCAAATTTGATGAAAGAATATGCACAAAAAGATGAAAATATAGCAAATAAGGCCCTAGATGAGGATGTTGCTCTTTATTATAAAGAGGGCAATTTAAGCGCGGTTTTAGCTTATAAAGATCAGATAGAAAATAAGAAATTAACAAATTCTGCAAAATTATTAGAGCAAGCAGCTATTCAGCTTCTAAACAATGATTTAAAAGCCGATAATTGTATCAATGCTGTTAATATATTTACACAATTTAATGCTTACGAAATTGGACAAAAGATAGAAAATAAAAAACAAATGCTAGCTTGTCTTATGAGAACTTCAAATATGCAACAAGCAATTGATTATATCGATAAAAATCATAATGAAGATTCTATTTTTTATGGTTTGCAAAAAGCATCTATACTTTATGATAATAAGCAATATCCATTAGCTTTAAATATAGCTCGAGAAATAGCAAATTCTAGAATTTTAAAGAGTGATGAGGAGAATTTTAAAGCTTATTATTTGCAATTTTTGTCTTATTTGAAAATGGATGATTATAATATGGCTATTAAAATTTTACAAATTTTAGAGAGCTTTCCTATGAATTTTACTATGGTTGAAGCTTATGATAATTTATTAATTTACGCAAACGATCATAATATGCAAACAACGATTTTAACTTATGCGCCCAAGGCTATCGACTATCAAAATTTAAAAGGAATTAATCTTTTTAGCCCCAATTTAGAATTTATTTATCTTGATACTTTAGCGAAAACCAATCAAAATCAAGAAGCTTTAGCAGTATTAATAGATTTGTTAAAATTAAAGCTTTCAGATGAAGATAGGGCTAGAGCTTTATATATACAAAGTATGACTTATGAAAGAATGCAAAATACTCAGGCGCAAAAAGAAAGTCTAAAGCAGTGTTTGGAGCTTAAAACTACTTCTAATTGGCAAAATTTATGTCGAGATAAAAATCAAATTTTAGCCCAATAAGCTTAATTTGATTTTCTATGCATTGAGATGATTTTTGTTTTGTGATTGCTTAGCTTGGATTTTTTAAATCATCATAATAAAAACTAAAATCATATTTTTATTTTTAAGAAATTTACTATATTTTTCTTTATAAAAATCTTTTTATCTTTAATAGTTCTTTCCATACTAGCTTTCAATTTTGGGTATAAATATGTATAAATTTATAAGCGAACAAAGTTATATAGCGTATATTAATTTTTATAATCTATAAAGTGAGTCATTTTTTCGAGTAGGCAAAACATGAAGTTAAGTAAGGAATTTAATCAAGAAGGTGATTTATTTTAAGTGAAGTGAGAAATAAATTCAATAGATACGCAACTAATCCACAAAAGCAACAATATCAAAAAATATAGAATAAATCATCAAACAAAGAACTCCAACCCAACCTATCTAGGTATTGGTGAATAACGAATTAAAGATATCAATGAGTAATAAATAAAAGTATCAACAAATTAAAATCTTTAGATTGATACTTGCATATCAATCTAAATTTTATATATCAGTCTCTAATCAAAACCTTTTCTTTCTAACATCCTCAAGTATATTATTAGCTATATCACTTACTGTACTAGAAATAATAGCAGACTCATTAGCAATCTCTACATTATCCTTAGTGGTTTGATCAATTTGAGCTACACTCTCATTGATTTGAGTAATACCTGCAGTTTGCTCTTTAATAGATTCTGCCATATCATTGATAGATTGAACCAATA